>BQJV01000076.1 GCA_021604885.1 Acidimicrobiales bacterium | reverse complement strand
CGGCGACGACGCAGCCGCCACCGATGACGGCACGGACCCCGGCACCGCATCTGACGATGGCGGCGACGACGCAGCCGCCACCGATGACGGCACGGACCCCGGCACCGCATCCGACGGCACGGGCGACGACGGCGACACGCCCCCGGAACAGGACTGGACGACCCACAACGTTCCCGCGGACTACGCCACGATCCAGGACGCGGTCGACGCGGCCGCACCGGGCGATCTCGTGCTGATCGATGCCGGCGTCTACACCGAGGCAGTCGTGGTCCAGACCGACAACATCGTCATCCGCGGCGTGGACCGCAACACGGTGATCCTCGACGGCGAACACGCCGACGGCATGGAGAACGGCGTCATCGTGTTCTCGAACGGGGTCGCCGTGGAGAACCTGACGGTGCGCAACTACACCGGCAACGGGCTGTTCTGGACCGGCGACTACGGCAGCGACATCTTCGTCGACGGCTACCGCGCCTCCTACGTGACGGCGCACAACATCGGTGTCTACGGCATGTACGCCTTCAACGCGATCAACGGCCAGATCGACCACGCCTACGCCGGCGCGAGCGATGACTCGAGCTTCTACATCGGCCAGTGCGACCCCTGCAACGCCCTGCTCTACGACGTCGTCGGCGTCAACAGCCAACTCGGCTACTCGGGCACGAACTCGACCGGCACGGTCGTGGCGAACTCGGAGTTCTACGACAACATGATCGGCGTCGTGCCGAACAGCCAGGACGGCGAGGAGCTCGCTCCGAACGCAGGTACGACGATCATCGGCAACTACATCCACGACAACAACAACACCGACGTCCCGAGCCGCAACACCGGCTTCCAGACCGGCCTCGGCAGCGGCGTGGTGCTGGCCGGCACGACGAACAACATCGTCGAGCGCAACCTGATCGTCGACAACGACCGAGCGGGCGTGATCGTCGTCGACTGGATCGACGCGATCTTCGCCAACGGCAACGGCCGAGACCATCTGGCCGCCGACAACATCATCCGCGACAACGTCATCGAGGGATCGACGCTCGACGCGGACCTGATGATGGCGCTGTACAGCAACGAGAACGGCGGCAACGGCAACTGCTTCTCCGGCAACACCTCCGGCGCGACCACGCCGTCGGACATCGAGACCGTCCTGCCGTGCGACGGCGCCGACACCGCCGAACTGTTGACGCTGTTGGAGCTGCTGGAGAAGTTCAACGTCGGGTTCGACCCGGTGGACTACAAGGACATCCCGGCGCCGGAGCTGAACTTCGAGACCATGCCGGGCGACCCGCTCACCGACCCGCCGATGCCCGCCATCGACGTCCCGATGGTGATCGATCTCGACGCCATCCAGGTCCCGGAGCGTCCCTGATCAAGCCCCTGAGGCCGGCCGCCGATGCGGTCGGTCTCAGGCGTGCTTGTCCGCGTGCCAACCCAGGGGCGCGAGGGTGGTCTCGGCGAACGCGGCCGGCTCGTCCTCGAGGGCGGTGGCCATCGTGTCGTTCCAACGGTTGAGATAGCCGAACAGCGCACAGACGGCGACGATCGAGACGATCTCCGGCTCGTTGAAGTGCGCACGACAGGCGGTGAAGTCGTCCGCCGTCGCCGCATTGGCACCCGAGTGGAAGGCGAGTCGCAGCGCGGCCCGTTCGGCGTCCGTGAACAGCGCCGACGTCTCGAACTCCCAGATCGCCGCGATCTTCGCGGGATCGGCTCCCTGGTTGACCGCGGTCGCGCCCGTGTGGGCCTGGCAGTAGCGGCAGCCGGCCGCACGGCTCGCGACATGGGAGACCATGTGCTTCAGTTCGCCGTCGATCATCGGGTTGGCGAGAACCACGCCGGCCAGCCCCTGGAAACCCTCGGCAAGACCCGGCACGTGCGCCATCGTGCGCAGCGACGACGGCACGAACCCCATCGCGGCCTCGACGAGCGCGAACCCCTCCTCCAGGTGCGCAAGATCCTCTCGGGCGATGGGTTCGACGTGCGGCATCGTGGCTCCTGACTCGGAACAAGAAGCCTAGAGCGACTGCAGAAACGCCAGCAGGGCCGCACGGTCGTCGGCGGACATCGCCCGGAACGCATCGGCGCTCGCGGTGGCCTCACCGCCGTGCCACAGCACCGCCTCCTCGACGTCACGAGCCCGGCCGTCGTGCAGCAGGGTCGTGTGGCCGCTCACCGTCTCGAGCAGGCCGATGCCCCAGAGCGGCGGGGTGCGCCACTCGGTCGGCACGAGGTCGCCGCCCACGGTCCGATCGCCCAGCTCGATGCCGAGATCGTGGAGCAGCAGGTCCGAGTAGGGCTGGATGAGCTGGTTGCTGAGCCCCTGGATCGGCCCTGGCCGGGTGGTGTAGCCGCCGGTGTGGCAGCTGGCGCAGCCGGCGTCGGTGAAGAGTTCATTGCCGCGTTCGACGACCGGGTCGCCGATGTCACGGGCCCCGGGCACCGCGAGGATCTGCGTGTAGACGGTGAGGTCGAGCAGCTGACGATCGCTCACCTCGCCACCGGCCGGCTCCTGCACACCGAAGTTGGGATCGCCGTAGTCCTCGACGTTGTATTCGGTGGAAAGAGGCACGCCCGCCCGCAGACACGGTGCCCACCGATCGCAGAGATCCGACGGGAAGTAGCGCGAGGTGAGACTCATGTCGTTGAAGAGCGCTGTGGCCGTCTGCTGTTCGACCGTCGGCTGGGAGGCGTTCCACCCGAATCGACCGATGGCGGGCTCGTTCGTGAGCAGGTGCACGGCCTCCCCGAGCCGGCCGCTGATGCCGTCGCCATCGAGATCATCCGGATCGGCCAGCGCGACGAGGTCGGCGTCGGGGATGAGCTCGAGCAGACCCATGCCCGGGAGCTGGGGCGCGACACGGACGCCGATCACCGCATCGTCCGGGAGACCCGGCCCGTCGGCGACGGTCGCCGTGTAGATCGGGCGCCGAAGCGAATAGGGCGTGCCGTCGTCGTACGTCCCTTCGATCTCCTCGTAGGCGACGGTCACGACGGCTTCCGGCTCGCGGCCGAACGCCTGCGAGGAGAGCCCGCCTCCGTAGTGATCGATGATCGCCGGCTGGTCGGTGGTCAGCCGTACCGTCATGCCGGTCGGCAGCGGACCGTCGCCGACGGGGCCGGCGGAGCGACCGTCCTCCAGATGGCAGTTGGCGCACGCGCTTGCGTCAAAGTTCGGTCCGAGGCCGGAGAACTCCTCGCCCGGACGAGGGTTCCACGCCGCCTCGAACACGTCCTTGCCGTCGGCAAAGGCCTGGCGTTCGTAGTGGTTGACGTTGCGCGCGGTCAGGCTGAACGCCCGCTCGCTGTCGTCGAACGCCGTGCCCATCCCGCCGGTGCGAATGGTGCGGACCGGCTGCTGTGCCGACCCGCCCGAACCGTTGGTCGCCGCGGCGTCCACACCGTCGGGAGCGCCCGTGTCGTCACCACAGGCGAGCAACACGAGAGCGGTACCGAGCACGAGAGCGGCAAGTCGAAGTCGGGAAGCGATCAACGCTCTTCCTCACGGGGCAGGGACACCACGAGGGTACCGAGCAGACGGTCGTGCAGACCCCGCCCGTCGGCCGCGATCACGATCGAGACGAGCAGCCCGATGGCGACCACCGAGCCGACCGCGCCGAGAAAGATCACGGGAAGGTAGAGCACGGCAGCCCGACCGAGTGCCATCAGGGCACCGGGCGCCCCGCTGGTGAGGCGAATGCGCAGCCCCAGCAGCGCCTTGCCCGGCGTGGCCCCCCACAGCAGGGCGGGCAGGACCTCGTAGGCCGCCACGATCACCAACAGGAGCACGACGGAGCGCGCCGAGTCGAAGACGAGTCGGGCCTGTCGTTGACCGAGCGGATCGCCGCCCAGCAGTCGCTGGTCGATCTCCACCATCACGAACACGACGAGCCAGGTGAGCGCCACCATGTCGATGATCCGGGCGCCGAGGCGCCAGCCGAGGCCGGCCGGGAGTTCTCGCGTCGTCAAGGGACCGAGGCTAGGAGCGCAACCCCTACCCTGACCATGTGGCTGACCTCGATCCCGACCGCTGGCTCGACCGCCTCCAGGCCCGCGCCGGCGAGCTCGCACCCCCCGCCGACCTCGCGCTGCGGATCGAACAACGCCTCGACGACGCGGCGGTCTGGCACGTCGTGATCGCCGACGGCACCGTTACCGTGGGCGCCGGGCCGGACCCGGACGCCGATGTGTCGGTGGCGACCAGCCGCGAGGTCGCCGGACGTCTCGCATCCGGTGAGGGGTCCGCCCAGCGCGCCTTCCTCGACGGCGATCTGCGTGTCGGCGGCGACATCGCTTCGCTGCTCGAGAACCGCGAGGCACTTGCTGCGTTGGGCGCCCTGCTACGCGCTACTTGAGGAACTTGCTGGTGGTGTTGTCCGCCAGCTCCTTGCCGCCGGTCTGACAGGTCGGGCAGTACGCCACCGTGTAGCGCTTGTATTCGACGGACCGGATCTCGTCGTCACAGTCCTGGCAGGGGAAGCCGATCCGATGGTGCACGGCACTCGGTCGGTCGGCCGACTTCCCGATGTCGTCCAGCGTGCGCTCGAAGTCGATGTGGTGCTGGATCACCGACGCCATGGCCGCGTGCAGTCGGTCGATGTCGTCGTCGGGCAGCTTCCTGGTCATCGCGAAGGGCGAGAGCTTCGCGGCCCAGAGAATCTCGTTCGACAGGAGCCGCCCGATCCCGGCGATGCGGCGTTGATCCCGCAGGAAGCCGTGGACGCGTGTGTTGTCGGACGCGAGGGCGGTGGCGAGGTCGTCCCGGCTCATCGAAGGCGCGTCGGGACCGAGATGATCGACCGGCTCCTGACCTTCCGGATCCCCGGTCACGAGCCAGACGCCGGCCTTGTGTTCGGTGCCGGCCTCGGTGAGCATCAGGGCCCCACCGTCGGCGAAGACCCATCGGGCCATGCCGCCCCGCGGCTTCTTCGACTGCTTGGGATCGGGGCGTAGCCGACCGCCCTGCATCAGGTGGATGACGAATGTCAGCTCGTCGAAGTGGAGGTAGAGGTATTTCCCGCGGTGTCCCGTCCCGGTCAGGGCGCGGCCGTAGGCCTCCTTGGGCTGGGGCGCGTAGGTCTTGAGCGCGGTGAGGTGGAGCGGACGAAAGGCGGTCAGCTCGGCGCCCATCCAGTTGTCCGCGAGCCGTTCGGCGTGGGCGGTGATCTCCGGCAACTCCGGCATGGCGCGAGGCTAGGGCCCGATGTGTCGTTCTGCCTCTGGCAGAACCACCACGCCGAACGATCCTCGGTTGCCACACTCGGGGCATGACCATCTCCACCATCTCGGCTCCCGCGGTCGTCGACCGCCTCCTCGAACAGCGGATCCTCCTGCTCGGCGAGGAGGTCAGCGACGAGAGCGCCAACCGGCTCGTCGCCCAGCTCCTGGTGCTGTCGGACGACGATCCCCGCAGCGACATCTGCCTCTGCGTGAACTCACCCGGCGGATCGGTGCTCGCCGGACTGGCCGTCTACGACACGATGCAGCTGATCCCCAACGACGTGGCCACGGTGGCCGTCGGGTTCGCGGCGAGCATGGGGCAGATCCTGCTGTGCGCCGGTGCCGCAGGGAAGCGCTACGCGCTCCCCAACGCGCAGGTGGTGATGCACGAGGGGTCGGCCGGCTTGGGTGGCTCGGCATCCGACGTCGAGATCCAGGCGGCCAACCTCGCCGCCACGCTCGACCGGATGCGCGGCATCATCGCCCGCCACACGGGCCACCCGATCGAGCAGGTGATCGAGGACGTCGGCCGGGACCGATGGTTCGACGCCGAACAGGCCAAGGCGTACGGGTTCGTCGACCATGTCGTGTCGTCGATCGACGAGATCGTGCCTGCCCGCCCCACCCGGCGGATCGGCCTGGCGGGCTCGGAGCGATGAGCAGCTACACGATCCCCACCGTGGTCGAGTCGACCCCACGGGGCGAGCGGGTGTCGGACATCTACAGCCGCCTGCTCGGTGAGCGGATCATCTTCGTCGGCACGCCGATCGACGACGGCGTGGCGAATGTGATCGTCGCCCAGATCCTCCACCTCACCGCGGAGTCGGATGCCGACATCCAGCTCTACCTGAATTCTCCCGGCGGTTCGTTCAGCGCCATGATGGGTGTCTACGACACCATGCAGTACGTGTCGCCGGACGTGGCGACGCTGTGCGTCGGACAGGCCACCTCCACCGCGGCGATCCTGCTGGCCGCCGGAGCCACGGGAAAGCGGGCCGTGCTCCCCCATGCCCGGGTGCTGCTCCACCAACCGCACACCGAGGGCACGCGGGGGTCGATCAGCGATCTCGCCCTCGAGGCGGCTGAGCTCGCGCGGGTGCGTGCCGAGGCCGAGACGCTGCTCGCGGCGCACTCGGGGCGTCCCGTCGAGGACATCCGAGCCGACACCGACCGCGCCCTCGTGCTTCCCGGGCCGGCCGCGGTGGACTACGGCATCGTCGATCGTGTCGTGGACCGGATGCCGGCGTCAGGCGGCGAGCAGGACGGGACCCTGGCCCTGCGGCCGTAGCCGGCGCGTGGATCGCTCGAGCACGTCGCCCAGGTCCATGCCGAGTGCGGTGTGGACCGCGTGGAGCACGTCCGACGAGACCTCCTTGCGGCCCCGCTCGATCTCCGAGAGGTAGGGCACCGACACGGCCGCGGTCTCCGCGATCTCCGCGAGGGTGCGACCCTGGCGACGGCGTTCGTCGCGGAGCACGTCACCGACGACGTCACGCCATCGCATGTCGCGTCCGCCGAGAGGAAACGGCACGATGTCCGCGCCGGCGTCGCTCGTGTCGTCGGGTACCGGCTCGGCCATGAGGACGAGAATACCCGGCTCGGACGGTGGGCTCAGATCAGCCCGAGCTCCCGCACGGTGTCGCGCTCCTCGGCGAGTTCGGCGACCGTGGCGTCGATCCGGCTCTGCGAGAACGCGTCGATGTCGAGACCCTGCACGATCGAGTACTCGCCGCCCGAGCAGGTGACCGGGAACGAGGACATCAGACCCTCGGGCACGCCATAGCTGCCGTCCGACGGGATCGCCATGGAGACCCAGTCACCGTCCGTCGTGCCGAGCACCCAGTCGTGGACATGATCGACGGCAGCCGAGGCGGCCGACGCGGCCGAGGACAGACCGCGGGCCTCGATGATCGCCGCACCGCGCTGCTGCACGGTGGGGATGAAGCTGTTCTCCAGCCAGTCCTGGTCGCCCACGGCGGCCGCGGCGTTCTGGCCGTTGACGTCACAGTGGAACAGGTCCGGGTACTGGGTGGCGGAGTGGTTGCCCCAGATCGTCATGTGCGTGATGTCGTTGACCGACGCGTCGAGCTTCTGGGCGAGCTGGGCCTTGGCGCGGTTGTGGTCGAGACGGGTCATGGCGGTGAAGCGGGCGTCGTCGATGTCGGGCGCGTTGTTCATCGCGATGAGCGAGTTGGTGTTGGCCGGGTTGCCGACCACGAGGACCTTGATGTCGTCCGCCGCGTTGTCGTTGAGGGCCTTGCCCTGGACGGTGAAGATGGCACCGTTGGCCTCGAGGAGGTCCTTGCGCTCCATGCCCTTGGAGCGAGGACGGGAGCCGACGAGCAGTGCGATGTTCGCGCCCGCGAACGCGGCGTTCGGGTCGTCGCTCTGGGTGATGCCGGCGAGCAGCGGGAACGCGCCGTCGTCCAACTCCATGGCGACACCCTCGAGGGCGCCCATGGCCGGCGGAATCTCGAGCAGCTGGAGGATGACCGGCTGATCGGGGCCGAGCATGGAGCCGCTGGCGATGCGGAAGAGGAGGCTGTAGCCGATCTGGCCGGCGGCGCCGGTGACGGCGACGCGAACGGGCTCGTTCATGGTTCTTCTCCGTGTACGGATAGCTGAGATTGTGGGCAAAACCCACGAAAACCTAGCGTCGAACGGGGCCGAATGGACTATTGAAGGTCCCTGCGTCGCCGCCGACGGAGTCATATGTCTCGGTTCACCACCGATCTCGGGCGCGTTGCGGCAGAGCTTCCGGACGCGATCGTGATCCTCGAACCCGATGGCGCGATCTCCTGGGTCAACCGGGCTGCCGGCGATCTGCTCGAACTGGACCCGACCACCTGGCTCGGCCGCAACGTGTTCGAACTCATGCACGAGGACGACCATGCCATCGCGTTCGCGGCCTTCGAGAGCGTCGGGACGCAGGAGCGGGGGTCCCTCATCGACGTCCGCGTGAAGGACGGCCTCGGCGCATGGCGTCAGCTCGAGATCCGCGGCCGGATGGTCCCGCCGAGTTCGACCGGTGAGGGATTCCTCGTCGTCGTGATGCGCGATGTGGCCGACCGACAGCAACTCGAGCTCGGCGGCGGCAACCCCGAACAGCTGCGCGCCCTCGTCCACCACGCGACGTCGCTCTTGATCACGCTCGACGGCGATGGCTGCATCCTGCGCGCCAACGCCGAGCTCTCGCGCATGTTGCACCACGATCTCGCCCTCGTCGCCGGGGAACCGTTCGAGATGCTCGTGGAGTTGAGCGACCGTGCCCTGGTGCGCGACGCGATGCTGCGCTCGGAGCGGACCGAACGACTCGAGGCGCGAATGATCCGCCCGGACGGCGAACTCGTGACCGTCGACCTGTCGATCACCGATCTCCGCAACGACCCGCTGGTCGCCGCCTACGTCGTGTCCGGCACCGACATCACGGACCTGAAGACGACGCAACAGGCGCTGCGCCACATGGCCGATCACGATGGCCTCACCGGTCTCCTGAGCCGGCGGGCCCTTCTCGCCAAGCTCGACCATGTGGTCGACGACGGCTACCAGCACGAGATCGTCGTGCTGTTCTGCGACCTCGACGGATTCAAGGCGGTGAACGACCGGATCGGGCATGCCGCCGGTGACCAGGTTCTCGTCGAGGTGGCCCGTCGCCTCGAACGCGCTCTGCGCCCGGGGGACCTCGTGGGTCGACTCGGCGGTGACGAGTTCGTCGTCGTGCTTCCCCGCGCCAACGAGGCGATCCGCGACGAGGTGTCCGATCGCATCCGCCAGGCCCTGGGCGAGTCGATCTTCGCGGGCGACCAGCTCGTGGAAGTCGGCGTCAGCATCGGCAGTGCGATGACGGGGGACCACCCGACGGCCGCGCGCCTGCTGGCGACCGCCGACGACGCCATGTACGAGGTGAAGCGTTCCGGCAGGCCGGCCGGCGCCTAGCCCCTCAATCCTCGGGGGGCATCCGCCGATTGGACCGTGTGACGACCCTGATGGCACCAGCGCCGGCCGCGCCCGACGAACGACTCTCCCGCTATCCGAAGGCGCTCCTCGGCGCGCTCGCTCTCGCGTTCGTCCTCGTTCTGGTCAGCGGCTCGGGCTCCGACACGGCGTCGGGCCGCGTCGGCGGCGACTTCCCCGCGTTCTACAGCGCCGGCTCCATCGTCGCCGACGGCGACATCGATCAGCTGTGGAACCTCGAGGTTCAGCAGGCCGCGCAGGTCGATCTCCTGGGCGGCGAGGACGGGTTCATCATGTTCCCGTACGCACCCCACGTCGCCGCGGCGTACACCCCACTGGCCGCGCTGCCGTATCGCGTGGCGTACGCCGTCCACACGGCGCTCATGGTCGGTCTCCTCGTCGGGACGCTGCACCTGCTCCGGCCGTTGATCTCCACGGTCGACCGCTACTTCCCCCTCACCCTCGTCGCCGTGCTGACCGCGTATCCGGTGTTCGTCGGCGTCGGCGGTGGCCAGAACACCGCGCTGTCGCTGTTCCTCATCGCCGCCGTCTGGCGGACGCTGCATGACGACCGCGAGGCGCTGACCGGGCTCGCTCTCGCCCTGCTGCTGTTCCGACCCCAGTACGCGATCCCGCTCATCGGCCTTCTCTTCCTGGGCCGCCACTGGCGCGCCGTCGCCTGGGCCGGCGCGGGTGCGATGGGCGTCTGGCTCGTGAACGCAGCGCTGCTCGGTCCGACGTGGATCACCGACTGGCTCGATGGCGTTCGCCCGTTGCTCGAAGCCGACGCCGAGGTGAACGCCGCCAACGAGATCGCCCCGATCGGCTTCCTCCACGCCCTCTGGGGCACCGACAGCACGCCGGCGCTCCTGCTCGGCGGGCTGGTGTCCGCTGCCGTCATCGCCGTGCTCGCGGCCGTGTGGTGGCAGGGGCGTCTCGCCCTCGATGCCCGGATCGCGATCACCACCGCCGGCCTCCTGCTCGTCGGCCCGCACACCATCTACTACGACAGCTCACTGCTGCTCTTCGCGACGCTCGTCCTGCTCGATCGCAGACGCATCGACGTCCGTTTCGTCGCCGGGCTCTGGGCGCTGGGGCTGGTCCACCTGGGGAAGGGCATCGTCGATGCGTCCCCGCTCGCCCCGATGGTCGTGCTGGTTTTCG
>BQJV01000075.1 GCA_021604885.1 Acidimicrobiales bacterium | reverse complement strand
CGAAGAGCCCACCGACCGCGTGCGTGGCGTCGGCCACCGCTCGCATGTAGCTGTCCGGCAGGATCATGCCGGAGGCGGTCTCCACGTGCGGAGCGCACACGACCGCCGGCTTCTCGGACTGGATCGTGGCGACGACATCGTCGATCGGGGCCGGAGCGAACGGCTCGGTGGGCCCGTCCGTCGCCCGCCGCGCCGCGAGCACGGTGTGCGAGCTCGGAATCGAGCCGGTATCGAAGATCTGCGTCCAGCGGTACGAGAAGAAGCCGTTTCGGATGACCAGGCAGTGCTCGTCCGTGGCGAACTGGCGGGCCACCGCCTCCATGCCGTAGGTCCCGGACCCGGGGACGATCGTGACCGAGTGTGCGTTGTAGACCGAGGCCAGCGTGCTGCTGACCTCGTTCATCACGCCCTGGAAGCTCGTGCTCATGTGGTTGAGCGCGCGGTCGGTGTAGACGACGGAGTACTCGAGGAGACCGTCGGGGTCGACGTCGGGGCGCAGGCCGGGCATCAGTGCTCGCTTCGTTCAGGAACGGACGGGCCACACGCTCGCAGATCGAGACGAGCGGTGCCATCACGTGCGACCGCCGCATCGCGTCTACACTCGATTTGTCCGGACATTTTCTCGAAGGGACGTCGTGACCAGACTCGGGTTCCTCCTCGACAGTGACTCGTGCATCGGCTGCCACGCCTGCACAGTTGCGTGCAAGAGCGAGCACGACGTCCCCCTCGGCGTCAATCGCACATGGGTGAAGTACATCGAAACCGGGTCGTTCCCGAACGTCAGCCGCCACTTCTCGGTGATGCGCTGCAACCAGTGCGACGACGCCCCTTGCATGACCATCTGCCCCACGAACGCCCTCTACCGGGCACCGAACGGGGTCGTGGACTTCAACGACGACAACTGCATCGGCTGCAAGGGCTGCATGAACGCCTGCCCGTACGACGCGATCTACATCAACCCTGAGACGAACACCGCCAACAAGTGCAACTTCTGCAATCACCGGATCGAGCAGGATCTCGAACCGTCGTGCGTGGTTGTCTGCCCGACCCACGCGATCAAGGTCGCCGACCTGGACGATCCGTTGAACGCGGCCACGAAGATCATCGCCCGCGACGACGTCGCGGTCCGCTCGCCCGAGCAGGGGACCAACCCGAAGGTGTACTACCGGGGCGCCGACCAGGCTTCGCTGAATCCGCTCCGCACGGCGATCGCCGACGACGGGATGATCTGGGCGGACACCACAGCCGCCCACCCCACCGTCCCGGCTGGCAGCCATGGCGTCGTCGCCCGGACCGCCTACACGACCCCGCACCAGATGACCTGGAAGAGCAAGGTCTCGGGCTATCTCGTGACCAAGGCGATCGCGGCGGGGGTGATGCTCGTGGCCGCACTCCTCGTGCTTCTCGGGCACAGCACCGAGCAGGCCGCGGTCGGGGTCGTGCCGCCGATGGTGGCGGGCGCGTTCCTGGCGCTCACCGGTGTCCTCCTCGTCGCCGATCTCAAGCAGCCGGGCCGTTTCCACTACCTCATCACGCGCGGCAGTCGGGACTCCTGGCTCGTGAAGGGCGCCTACGTCCTCGCCGGCTTCGCCCTCTGCCTCGCCGGATGGTGGGGCGCGGGGCTCGCGGACGCAGACGGCGTCATCGAGGTCCTGGCGATCCCGACTGCGGTGTTCGCCGCCGGTACTGCCGGATACACGGCGTTCCTCTTCGCCCAGTGCGAGGGTCGGGACCTCTGGCAGACACCGCTGCTGCTCCCCACGCTCTTGGCGCAGGCGATCACGGCCGGGGGAGCCACCTACGCCGTCATCGACATCGGCATGGACGTCCCCTCGGCCGATGCCGTGCACTGGGCCTTCCTCGGCGGCATCGTCGGCACCCTCGCCCTGCTGTGGATGGAGGCCGCCTCGAAGGGCACGCCGCACGTCGAAGCCGCGATGCACGTACTCACGAAGGGAGGCCAGGCCCGCAAGTACCGACTCGGCGTCGGCGGACTCCTCCTGGCCGGCGCGTTGGTCGTGCTGAACCTGGCTGCGGCCGAAGTCGAGCCGGCCGTGGGCGCCGTGGCCGGGGGGCTCGCCCTCGCCGCCCTGTGGGCCTATGAAGACGCCTTTGTCCGCGCCGGCCAGTCCGTCCCGCTGTCGTAGGAGACCCTGATGACCGATCTGCGCCAGTACCCACCGCACGAGGACTGGCACGACGTCACGTCGCTGAACGCCAAGGCATGGCCCGACAAGGTCGAGGAGCATCACTCCCTCGTGCCAACGACCTGCTTCAACTGCGAAGCCGCGTGTGGGTTGCTCGCCCACGTCAACCACGAGACCGGCGAGATCGACAAGATCGAGGGCAACCCGCTCCACCCGGCGTCACGCGGCAGGAACTGCGCCAAGGGCCCGGCAACGTTGAACCAGATCCACGACACCGAGCGGATCCTGCATCCCATGCGGCGCGTCGGGGCACGCGGGTCCGGGCAATGGGAGCGGGTCAGCTGGGACGAGGCGCTCACCGACATCGGCGCCCGCATCGCGACGGCGATGGACGAGGACCGGCGTGACGGGATCATGTACCACGTCGGCCGGCCCGGCGAGGACGGCTACGCCGACCGCGTGCTGAAGGCGTGGGGTGTCGACGGCCACAACAGCCACACCAACATCTGCTCGTCGAACGCCCGAATCGGGTACCAGAGCTGGATGGGCCACGATCGGCCCTCGTCCGACTTCGCCAACGCCGAGGTGATCTTCCTCATCTCGAGCCATCTCGAGTCCGGGCACTACTTCAACCCCCACGCCCAGCGCATCATCGAGGCGCAGCAGAAGGGCGCGACGATCATCTGCGTGGATCCGCGCCTGTCGAACACCGGGTCGAAGGCCGACCACTGGCTGCCCGCGTGGCCCGGCACCGAGCCCTTCCTGCTGCTCACGATCGCCCGGCTTCTGATCGAGAACGGCACCTGGGAGCGCGACTTCGTCCGCCGGTGGACGAACTGGGAGACGTATCTCCGCGAGACCCGTCCCGACCTGCCGGTCGAGTTCGCGGCGGTGGAGCAGGCGCTCCTCGACGCGTACGCCGAGTACACGCCGGAGGCCGCCGAGGAGATCAGTGGCGTCGACGGCGACCAGCTCCGTGAGATCGCGGCGATCATCGGGGCCCACCCCACGAAGTTCGCGTCGCACAATTGGCGGGCCGCGGGTGCGGGCAATCTCGGCGGCTGGCAGACCGCCCGCTGCCTGTTCTTCCTCAACGTGCTGACCGGTTCGGTCGCCACGGTCGGAGGCACCAGTGGCAACGGTTGGAACAAGTTCAAGCCGGCGCAGCCCAAGGGAGCGCCCGCCCTGCACCAGTGGAACGAGCTGTCCTGGCCCCGGGAGTATCCGCTCTCGTACCACGAGATGTCGATCCTCCTTCCGCACTTCCTCAATGAAGGACGGGGCACGCTCGACGTGTACTTCAGCCGGGTCTACAACCCGATCTGGACGAACCCGGACGGCTTCTCGTGGATGGAGGCGCTCACCGACGAGTCGAAGGTGAAGTGTCACGTCGCCCTCACCCCGACCTGGTCGGAGACCGCGTGGTTCGCCGACTACGTCCTCCCGATGGGGGTCGGCACCGAGCGTCACGACGTGGCCAGCTTCGAGACCCACAACGGCCGGTGGATCGGCTTCCGCCAGCCCGTCCACCGGCGCTACGCCGAGATCCGGGGCGAACAGCTCGACCACGAGACGCGCACCCACGAGTTCAACCCCGGCGAGGTCTGGGAGGAGAACGAGTTCTGGATCGACCTCTCGTGGCGCATCGATCCCGACGGGTCCCGCGGGATCCGGCAGTGGTTCGAGAGCGACGAGCGGCCGGGCACGCCGATCACCGTCGATGAGTACTACGGCACGATGTTCGCCGAGTCGGTGCCGGGGCTCGCCGAGGATGCGGCTGCCGCCGGGAAGACGCCGCTCGAGTTCATGCGTGACGTCGGCTCCTACGCCGTGCCCGGCGACATGATCACGCCCTACGAGCGGCTCGTCGACGCGGGCGAGGTCGCCGACTGCGACCAGGGCGCCGACGGTGTGTTCCGCAAGCCCGGCACGATCGGCGACTGGGACGGCACCCCGGACGGGCTCGAGGCGATCGCTCTCGCCGACCTCGGCGAGGGGTCGCCGGCGGTCGAGATCGACGGCGATGTGAAGGAAGGCTTTCCGACGCCGTCGAAGAAGCTCGAGCTCTTCTCGACCACCCTCAAGGACTGGGGCTGGCCCGAGTACGCCACCCCCACCTGGATCCCGTCCCACGTCCACCACCAGGACCTGGACATGGACGCGGGGGAGCGGATCCTGCTTCCCACCTTCCGCATCCCGACGCTGATCCACACCCGGTCCGCCAACTCCAAATGGTTGAACGAGATCAGCCACCGCCATCCGCTCTGGATCCATCCGAGCGATGCCGAGGTGCTCGGCATCGACGAGAACGGCCTCGTGCGGATCACGACCCGCATCGGGCACTTCGTCATCCAGGCCTGGCGGACCGAGGGCATTCGCCCCGGCGTGGTCGCCGCGTCGCACCACATGGGCCGCTGGCGCATCGAGGAGGACAAGGCCAGGTCGTGGGGGAGTGGCAAGGCGACGATCGACCGGCAGTCCGACGGCACGTGGAAGCTCTCACGCACCGACGGCATCCGTCGCTACGACAGCGACGATCCCGACACGAACCGCATCTGGTGGAACGACACCGGCGTCCATCAGAACCTGACGTTCTCCGTCCAGCCCGACCCGATCTCGGGCATGCAGTGCTGGCACCAACGGGTCACCGTCGGCCCGGCCGAGTCCGGCGACCAGTACGGCGATGTCGTCGTCGACACCACCAAGTCGCGAGAGGCCTACCTCGACTGGCTCTCGCGCACGAGGCCGGCCCCGGGTCCCGGCGGCCTGCGCCGCCCCCTCTGGTACGCCCGCCCGCTCAAACCCGCCGCCCCCATGTACCACCTCGCCCCAAACCCGGCTTCTTAACCGAGTTGTGGTCGTGAGACGACCACAACTCAACGCGGATCAGGGAGAATGGGGGCATGACGGATCCCGTTCTCGATGCATTGGCCGATTCCGAGCACGAGGTCGTGCCGTGTGACCCCGATCTCGCGGACACGGCCGCGTTCTGCGAGGCCTACGGCTTTGCTGCGGAGGACTCGGCGAACGCGATCCTCGTGGTCGGGAAGTCGGAGGAGCGCCCGATCGCCTGCTGCGTCGTGCTCGCGACCACCCGACTCGATGTGAACGGCGCCGTTCGCAAGCGTCTCGGCACCCGCAAGGCGTCGTTCGCCGCTGCGGAGGAGACGATCGAACGGTCCGGCGGCATGCAGATCGGCGGCGTCACCCCGTTCGGGCTTCCGGCTGACATCCCGGTGTGGGTCGACGCCGCCGTGATGACCCGCGACCGCGTGATCGTCGGAGGCGGCACGCGGGACCGGAAGATCCTCTGTCCGCCATCCTCGCTCGCGAGCCTGGCGACCGCCGAGGTCGTCGACGCCCTCGCGAAACCCGCGGACTGACGATCAGGGCTCCCACGGCGGCTCCATGTCTCGTACCGTGGGCGAATGCGCATCGGATGCCCCACGGAGATCAAGACGGCGGAGCGCCGCGTCGGCCTGACGCCGACCAGCGTCCGTGAGCTCGTCACCCACGGCCACGAGGTGGTCGTGCAGAAGGGCGCCGGCGAGGGGATCGGTGCGAACGACCTCGACTACACGACCGCCGGCGCGTCCATCGAACCCGACGTCGCACGGGTCTGGGCCACCGCCGAGATGGTCGTGAAGGTCAAGGAGCCCCAAGCCGAGGAGCGGGCCATGCTGCGCGACGGGCAGACGTTGTTCACCTACCTCCACCTCGCTCCCGATCCGGCGCAGACGGCCGACCTCCTCGCCAGCGGCGGCACCGCGATCGCCTACGAGACCGTCACCGACCCCCACGGGGGACTTCCTCTGCTCGCCCCGATGTCGCAGGTGGCAGGGCGGATGTCGATCCAGGCCGGCGCCTCATCGCTCGAAGCGCCCCACGGCGGAGCCGGTCTGCTCCTCGGCGGCGTGCCCGGGGTCCCCTCCGCCCGCGTCGTCGTGATCGGTGGCGGCGTCGTCGGGGAGAACGCGATCGAGATGGCAATCGGCCTCGGCGCCCAGGTCACCGTGCTCGACCGCGATCTGGACGTCCTCGGCCGACTGTCCCGCCGGTTCGGCGCCGAGCTCGAGACCGTCTACTCGACCACTGCGGCGCTCGAGCATCTCGTCGTCAACGCCGACCTGGTGATCGGCGCCGTATTGGTGCGCGGCGCCCGGGCGCCCAAGCTGGTCACCGCCGAGATGATCCGGGCGATGCGCGACGGCTCGGTCGTTGTCGACGTGGCGATCGACCAGGGCGGTTGCATCGAGACAGCCCGTCCCACCACCCACGCGGAGCCGACCTATGTCGTCGACGGGGTCGTGCACTATTGCGTCGCCAACATGCCCGGCGCGGTGCCGAAGACGTCGACCTACGCGCTCAACAACGCCACGCTCCCGTTCACCCTCGCCCTCGCCGACAAGGGCGTGGCGAGGGCGCTGCACGAGGACGAACACCTCCGCAACGGTCTCAACGTGTGCGCCGGAATGCTCACCGAGCAACACGTCGCCGAGGCCCAGGGCCTCGAGTTCGTGGAGCCCAGCGACGCGATCGACCGCGCCCTCGGTTGACTCCACACGCGGCTTCTCTGGTCACGAAAGGCGCGAGAGAGGCGCTACTCCCCGTCCGGAGTCGACACTTTCCCGACCAGAGATCGCCGAGGAGGTCGCCGAGCGACTACTCGGTGATGCCGAAGCGCTGCAGGCCGTACGCCTCGATCGCGTTGCCGCGGAGCACCTTGTAGCACTCCTCGGCGTTCATGCCGACGGCCGCGAACATCGAGTGGGCAACCTTGCGGGAGTGGGGGAACGTGCCGTCCGAGTGCGGATAGTCCGTTTCGAACAGGATCTGCTCGAGGCCCACGTCCTCACGCTGCTTCAGACCGACCAGGTCGTCGAAGATGCACCCGAAGATGCGCCCCTTGGCGATCTCGCTCGGCAGGGGACCGGAGCCGCCGACGCCGCCACGGCCCTCGCGGAAGACCGAGTCCATGCGTTCCATCTGGAACGGCATCCAGCCGACCTGGCTCTCGGCGTAGGCGATCTTGATCTTCGGGAACCGCTGCAGGGTGCCGGAGAAGACCCAGTCGACGAACGAGCCCTCAGCGTTCTGCGCGTAGAGCGACATGGAGGTAGCGAGCGGCGCGTCCGGCGAGGTCGACGGCATCGACGACGAGGAGCCGATGTGCATCGACACCGTGACGTCGGCTTCCTCACATGCCTGCCAGAGGACGTCCCAGTCGCCGCTGTACATCGTTGAGCAGCCGAGCTTCGACGGGTTCTCCGAGAAGGCGATCGCATACGAGCCCTTGGCGGCGCACCGTCTCACTTCCTCGGCCGCGAGCGCCGGATCCCACAGGGGGACGAGCGTCAGCGGGATGAGTCGACCCTTGCCGGCGCCGCCACCCCAGTCGTCGATGATCCAGTCGTTGTAGATCTTCAGACACTCGAGCGCGAAGTCCTTGTCCTCGCGCTCCAGGAACCCCTGACCGCAGAAGCGGGGGAAGATGTTCGGGTAGTTGATCGCGGCCTCGACATGGTTCATGTCCATGTCCGCGAGACGCGCCGTCTGGTCGTAGGTGCCGGGCCGCAGATCCTCGTAGACCGCCGCGACGTTGCGCTGCTCCTCACGGGGCACGCCGGCCGGACCGTGCAGGAAGCCGGTCGGGACGACGAGGTCCTCGTAGAGCCACACGTCGCACATCTGCCCGTCGGGGTCGTTGCGCTCGAAGCCGTAGTGACCGCCCTCGAACTTCAGCCGGATCTTCTCCTGCACGACGCGGGGACCGCGGTCGCGCTTGCTCGCCGGAAGCTGCTGCTGCCAGAGATCCTTCGGCTCCATGACGTGGTCGTCGACGGAGATCATCAGCGGGAGGTCTTCCTCAGCCGGGGTGACATCGCTCGTGCTCATGTCCCCCAATCTACCGACACGCGGGGGATGAGGAAGAATGCGGGCATGAACGACTTGTCCTCACCCATTCGCCGGGCCGGTGACCCCGACACGATCACCGTGTCCGGGCTCGTCGCCAACGAGATCACCGTCGCTCGTCGGTCCGGCCCGCTGGCGACGCTGCTCGGCGACGCCCGCGTGACGGGCGATCACGGCACGGTGCATTCAGGGGACGGACTGTTCCTCGCGTCGATTCCGCTCGAGGTGCTGCGTCATGCACTCATCTCGGACGAGGGCCGCCTCGTGCTCGATGACGCCCCGACGAAGTGCTGGCTCGTGAAGGACGTTCGTCGGGTCGAGATCACGGACGGCCGTCAACCGGACAGCCTGCCCGACGAGGAGCGGGCCAAGACATGAGCCGTGGTCTCGCCTACGTGGCCGGGCCGCTCTTCGACGAGGGCGAGCGTTGGTGGATCACCGAGGTGGAGCGGGTGGTCGTTGCTGCGGGGTACGCCACGTTTCTTCCACATCGGGACAACCCGGACAAGACGGCCGACAATGTGCGGGCCATCTTCGACAACAACGTCGACGCCATCGATCGATGCGACCTGGTGGTGGCGAGCCTCAACGGTGTCACCACGGATGACGGCACGGCGTGGGAGATCGGCTACGCCGCGGCGAAAGGGAAGCGGATCCTCGGGCTCCACACCGACTGGCGTCGTCGCTTCGACGACGAGATCGTCAACCTGATGCTCGAGTGCTCGGTCGAGCGGATCGTTCACTCGCTCGACGAGCTCAGCGCCGCACTCGCCGCCGATTGATCGCGGCGAAAGGTGAAGCGGGGGTCAGACCCCGGTTGAAGCGGTCAGGTGAGGACGATCTGGGTCTGGGTCGTGCGGGTGGCGAGCTTGCCGTCGGCGCGGTGGATGTCCGTCTGCACCACGATGACGCGGCGGCCGGCGTTGACGACGGTCGAGCGGATCGACACCTCGCCCTCCGTCACGCCGCGCAGGAAGTTCGTCTTCGACTCGATGGTGCTCGTGCCGGCGCCTTCGGGCAGGTGGTACGCCGCGGCGGCTGCCCCGATGCCGTCGGCCAACGCCATGAAGTAACCACCATGGAGGCTGCCGCCGATGGTGCATCGCTCGGCGGCCCAGTCGGCCGTAGCGGACACGCCTTCCGGTGAACCCTCGACGTCGCGGACGCCGAGCTCGGCGCAGAACGGCATCAGGTCGACGGCGAAGCGTGCCGTCGCGGATGGATCGTCGGTCATGGGTCTCCTTCGGTCAGGCCGCGGCGCGGGTGCGGCGCAGGATCGGATCAGCGAGAGCGAGGGTGCGGTCGGCGACCCGTAGGACGCGACCGGCGGCTCCCGGCGTGTCGGTGTCGACGAGGTTGCCCATCACCTGGAGCGTCATGTTGGCGATGGACTGCGTGCCGACCGCGAACCGGAGACCGCTGCGAAGGATCCAGGGATGGCCGATGAGGAAGCTGAATCGTCGACCGGTGCGCAGGAACGAGTCGAAGCGCTCGCCCACCTGCTGGTCATACGCCGCCGCCGCGGATCCAGGGTCGGCCAGGAACAGGTCCGCGGCGAGCATGCCGGACTCGAGGCCGTAGTCGATGCCCTCACCGTTCATCGGGTTGATGAGGCCGGCCGCATCGCCGATGGCGACCCAACCCGGGCCGTGGCGACGTTGGACACTCATCGGGAGTCGCCAGGCGCGCGGTCGCTCCAGATACTCGCCGAGCTCCCACTCGTCGTTCACGAGGTCCCGGTACGAGTCGAGCAGGGTGTTCAGGTTCAGCTTCTTGAACCCCTTCATCGTCGACAGCGCGCCGACGCCGATGTTCACGGTGCCGTCGCCGGCAGGGAACATCCAGCCGTAGCCCGGCACGGGGGTGCCCTGGTCGTCCCGCAGGGTCAGGCAGGCCTCGAGATGACGGTCGGCGTGGCGCGGCGTCTCGGCATAGGTGCGAATGGCGAGGCCGAACGGCTCGTCCTCCACCCGCTGCGCGCCGAGCAATCGGGCGACGCTGCCGGGTGCCCCCGTGGCAACGATGGTGAGACCGGCCTCCCAGCGGTGGCCGCCCGCCTCCACACCGATCACGCGATCGCCGTCGAGGATCGGCGTGGCCTCGGTGTTCCACTCGATCTCGGCGCCGGCCTCGATCGCGGCCTTCACGAGATGGGCGTCGAGATGGCGTCGCGGCCAGACGGCGCCGTGCGCGGCAAAGCGCCCCGTCGCCGGCCAGCGCAGCTCGCGTCGGGTCGCGTTCGCGATCATGCGCAGGCCGTCGATGCGGTGCGAGCCGGCCATGTCGATGTCGAGCTCGTTGAGCGCGTGGACGGCCCGCGGCGTG
>BQJV01000074.1 GCA_021604885.1 Acidimicrobiales bacterium | reverse complement strand
CGTCGGCCAGCACCTGCGCGAGGTAGAGGTCGCGTTCCGGCGCGCGCTGGTGGATCATCTGGTCGATCTCGGCGTAGCGGCGGGGATGGAGCGCCGCGAACGACAGATCCTCCAGCTGCTGCTTCATGTCCTGCATGCCGAGGCGGTGGGCCAACGGGGCGTAGACATCGAGCGTCTCGCGGGCGGTGCGCTCCTGCTTGAACTGAGGCAGCGCGGCGACGGTGCGGAGATTGTGGAGCCGGTCGGCGAGCTTGATGATCAGCACCCGCAAGTCCGACGCGATCGCCACGATCATCTTGCGGACGGTGGCCGCCTGCTGCTCCTCTTTCGTGTCGTACTTGACCCGTTCGAGCTTGGTGACGCCGTCGACGATGCGCGCCAGGTCGCCGCCGAACTCGTCCTCGAGCTGCTTCAGGCCGACCGCCGTGTCCTCCACGGCGTCGTGCAACAGCGCGCCGGCGATCGTCACGTCGTCGATGCCCTGCCGGGCGACGATCGTCGCGACGGCCACCGGATGGCGGATGTAGGGCTCGCCGGACTTCCGGGTCTGTCCCTCATGGGCCGCGGCCGCGAGTTCGAAGGCCCGCTCGATCAGCGCCGTCTCCCCCTTGGGGTGGTGTTCGAGGTAGGCCTCGAGCAGTTCGGCGATCTCGATCGACGGTGAACGGTTCGGGCCTCGACGCCAGGGCAGGACTCGGGTGACGGTGGCCATCTCAGCTCGCCCCGAACGTGACCAGGGATTCGATGCGGTGACCGCCGAGCTTCGAGCGACCGTCGAGGAACGCGAGCTCGAGCAGGAATCCGAAACCGGCCACGACCGCACCGTGGCGGCCCACCAACTCCGCAGCCGCGGCCGCGGTGCCGCCGGTGGCGAGCACGTCGTCCACGATCACCGTGCGTCGTCCGGGCGCGAGAGCGTCGGTGTGGATCTCCAACGTGTCGGTCCCGTATTCCAAGCCGTAGTCGATCGACGAGGTCTGGTGCGGCAGTTTGCCGGGCTTGCGCACGGGCACGAACCCGATGCCGAGCTGCCGGGCGACAGTGGCGCCGAAGAGGAAGCCGCGGGCCTCGATCCCGATGATCGCCTCGATGCCTTCGTCCGCCCAGGGCTCGGCCATTGCGTGGACGGCCTCGTCGAACCCACCCGGGTCGGCGAGCAGCGGGGTGATGTCCTTGTAGACGATGCCGGGCTCGGGGAAGTCCGGAACGTCGCGGATCAGTCCCTCGATGCGTCCCACGCTGGCCATGTCACCACCGTACCGCCGCGTGTCGATCTCGATGACCAGCCCGGTCTCAGCGCTTCTTCTTCTTGCGAGGTCGGGGCGGCGCGTTCGTGGCCCGCGGCCGGTCAGCCGTCGGGCGGGCCGACCGTGTCGGCGTCTTGCCGAGTGCGACGTCATCCGCCGAGACGGCACGGGTGCCGTCGCCGGCCAGGCCCCGTGCCTCGATCTTGCGGGCAACCGCGACGTGCTGCTCCTCGCGACTCTTCATGAATGCGACGAGCGACGAGGCCAGAAAGATCGAGGAGTACGAGCCGACCACGATGCCGATGAGCAGGGCGATCGCGAACTCCTGCAACGTCAGTGCGCCAAGGAAGAACGAGCCGACGAAGAGCATCGATGCAACCGGCAGCATGGAGGTGATCGAGGTGTTGATGGAGCGCATGAGCACCTGGTTGAGCGCCAGGTTCATCATCTCTTTGTAGGTGTAGCGGCCGGTGCCGGTGAGGCGGCCGGATATCTCACGGACCTTGTCGTAGACGACGATCGTGTCGTAGAGCGAGTAGCCCATGATGGTCAGAAAGGCGATGACGGTCGCCGGGGTCACCTCGAACTGGAACACCGAGTAGACGCCGACCGAGATGAGAATGTCGTGAGCCACGGCGACCAGCGCACCGACCGCCATCTTCCACTCGAGCCGGATCGCGATGTAGCCGGCAACGATGATGAAGAACCAGATGAGCGCATTGCGCGCCTTCCCGGTGATCTGATCGCCCCACGACGGGCCGACCGTGGTGACGCTCACGTCGGTGATCGCGACGCCGCCGAGCTCGGCCATCACCTCGGTGACCTCGGCGATGGCTTCGACCTCGTCGAGATCGGCGCGGAGGCGAATGCTGTCGCCGCCGAGGATCTGGATCTTGCCCGCGGCCGCGTCGGTGCCGCTCAGCGCGTCACGGGCGTCGCCGACCGATGCGCCGGGCGCCTCGACTTCCCACGACGTGCCCCCCTCGAACTCGATGCCGAGGTTGAGGCCACGGGTCGCGAGCGAGCCGACGCTGAGGAGGACGAGGACGAGCGATCCAATGAGCGCCGGGCGCCACAGCTTCGGGAAGTCGAAGCTCTGCTCCCCGCGGTACATGAGTCGGAGGGTTTTCATCCCGACACCTCCCCGGCGGGGATGCCATAGCGCCGGGGGCGCTCCGTCATGGCATCACGGCGGGCCATGAGCCGGACCACCGGACCCATGAAGAAGTAGGTGGCGACGAGGTCGAGCACCGTGGCAAGACCGAGGAAGAGGGCGAAGCCCTTCACCTGACCGACGGTGAGGAAATAGAGGACCACCGCGGCGATGAGCGACGCGACATCGGCCTTCACGATCGTGGAGTAGGCGATCGGGAACGCCCGTTCGACTGCGGAACGCACGGTACGGCCCCCGCGCACGTCCTCCTTGAGATGCTCGAAGTAGACGACGTTGGAGTCCACGGACACGCCGACGGACACGATGAGCCCGGTCACGCCGGCGAGGGTGAGGGCGAGCCCCTGCGACTCGCCCAGCCACGCGATCATCGTCCAGAGCAGGGCACCGGACACCCCGAGCGACGCGATCGCGACGAGGCCGAGCAGGCGGTAGTAGGCCAGCAGGTAGATCGACACGAGGACGAGCCCGATGATGCCGGCCGCGATGCCCGCGTCGAGCGCGTCCTCGCCGAGCGTGGAGGAGACCGTGCGGCTCTCCTGAGGCGTGAGTTCGACCGGCAGCGAGCCGAACCGCAGGACCAGGGCGAGATCCTTCGCCTCGCCCTCGGAGAACGAGCCGGTGATGGAGATCTGCGATCGATCGAACGAGGGGGCGTTGACGGACGGCGCGCTCTCGACGACACCGTCGATCTCGATCGCGATCGAGGCCGTCGGACACGTGATGGTCACCGCGAAGCACTGGCTCGCGAGCTGGTTGAAGTCTTCGATGCCGGGCGATCCTCCGCGCATCACGAGCGAGACCTGCCATTCGCCGGCGAAGCGAGCCGATGCGTCTTCGACGGCGAGCCCGGTGAGGCGATCGGTGGAGCCCTCGGTCTCGATCAGCTCGGGGGCCGGGCCGAGGAGATAGCGGATGCCGTCGGTGCCGTCGGCAACCATGCATTCGGCTGCGCTGGCATCCGGTGTGGGCTCGCCGTCGGAGAAGTCGGGAACATCATCCCCGTCACCCACGCAGAGCGCCGCGCCGGCGGAGAAGTCCGTGCCCGGACCGCCCCGCATGAGCACCGGCCGGAACCGCAGCTCGGCGGTCTGACCGACGAGGTCGAGGGCCCGCTGCTGGTCGTCGACGCCCGGGATCTGCACGAGCACCGTGAGCCCCTGGCGGGTGATCTCCGGTTCGCGGACACCGAGTCCGTCGACACGGTTGCGGATGACTTCGATCGCCTGATCGAGGATGTCCTCGGACACCTCGGACCCGTCCGGGTTCGGCTCGGGCTCGAGGACGACGCTGGCCCCGCCCTGGAGATCCAGGCCGAGCAACGGCTCGTTGCCGACGGCGAACGTGTAGACGATGCCCGCGATGGCGACGAAGACGATGCCGATCGCAAGGCTCAGTTGACCCCGCATGGTCAGCCGTCGCTGTCCTCGGCGTCAACCATCTCTTCATCGTCGTTGTCGTCTTCGTCGTCTTCGTCGTCTTCGTCGCTGTCCGTCACCTTCTCGACGATGGCCGACTTCGTGACCTTCAGCTCGACCTCGGGCGCGACCTCGAGCCACACCACGTCGTCCTCGACCTCGGCGACGGCGCCGTAGATGCCGGCGTTGGTGACCACGACGTCACCCTCCTCGAGCGATCGGATGAGTTCCTGATGAGCCTTCATTCGGCGCTGCTGCGGAACGATCATGAACGCGTAGAGCGCGCCCATGGCGACGAGAAGGATGACGATCTCCATGACCGGAAAGGCTAGCTCGCGGTCCCTTCGTACCGACGATCCGGGTCCGCTCGGTCACTGCTGATGTAGAGGAGCGAGCTCACCGCGAGGCACACGCCGGCGGCGATCCACGCGACACCGATGCCATGGCTGTCCGCGATCGCCGTGAGACTCAACGCGGCCGCAGCACCACCGGCCTGGAAGAGCAGCGAGTCCACGGAGAGCGTCGTGCTCCGCTGCCCGCTCGACGTGCTCTCGTGCAGCAGCGCGCTGCGCAGCGGTCCGAGCAGCCCGAGGAATGCGTAGAAGAGCACGAACACGACTGCAGCGATGAGGGGCTGCGTCACGACGCCGAGCACGACGAGCATCGATCCGGCCAGCAGTTGGGCGGACATCGTCGGCGAAGTCCGTCGACCCATCCGCCGCCCGAACGCAGGAGCCGCCGCGGCACCCACGGCGCTGCCCGCGAAGCCGAGGGCGAGCAGCACACCGAGGAAGATGGTGGCGTCGTCTCGATCGAGCAGGTCCAGGAACTGCGGCTGCCAGAGCGCCTCCACCGCGACCAGCGCCGCTCCGATCATTGCGCCACCGGCGATCGTGCGGCGCAGCGATCCGACGCGAAGGGCGAACCCGAGGCCGGTTCGCACGTTGGACAACGCCCCGAACCTGGAGCGCGGTCGTTCTGATGTCATCCGGTGCTCCTCGGTCATGAGGAGGAACACCGCGACCAGGTGGACGCCCTCGAGGACGAGCGCGAGCAGGACGGTTGCCCAGAGGCGCCCGTCGGCGAGCTGCGGGATCACACCACCCACGATCGAGCCGACCGCCAGAGCGGCCCCGTCCACCGCCCCTCCGCGCGAGAGTCCGACCCGCACATCGACGTCCGCGTCCGCCGCGGTCGACTCGTCGACGAACCAGGACTCGAGCGGGCCCGAGTCGAGCGCCCGGCCCACGCCGCCGAGAAAGAGCGCAACCGCGAGGACCCGGAGGTCCGTCGATGCGAGGAGGAGTGCGAACAACCCGAGGTTGCAGAACGCGGAGGCGAGCAGGACGGGGCGTCGGCCGATCGAATCGGCGAGACCTCCGGTCGGGAGCTCGAGCGCCGCAGTGGTCACGCCGTAGACGGCCAACAACGGTCCGATCTGGGTGAGCGAGGCCCCGCGTGAGAGCACCAGGACGAAAATCGGCGCAACCAGGCCGACGGGCAACCATCGGAGCGCCAGCAGGACGATGTATCGCCGCCGTACCTCGTCAACGCTCACGGTCCGAACCTAGTGGCCGGCGGTCACCCCCGACCTCGATGCGTCAGGAAGCCCAGACCCCGTGGACTCCACGACGGAAGGACTCGAATGTCCCCGCGCGGATCGAGTCCGCCATCTGGTCCATGAACCGCAGCAGCCACGCGACATTGTGCAGCGTGATGATCCGCGCTGCCGTCGGCTCCTTGGTCTGGAGCAGGTGGCGGAGGTAGCCCTTGCTCCAGCGTGCGGCCGGACTCTCGGGCCAGGACGGGTCGAGCGGCTCGTCGCTACGGGCGAACTCGGCCCGGGTCAGGTTGTAGCGACCCTGGTCCGTCAGGATCGTGCCGTGGCGGGCATGGCGGGTCGGAAGCACGCAGTCGAACATGTCGACGCCCCGGGCGACCGACTCGACGATGCCGATCGGGTCGCCGAGGCCCATGAAGTAGCGCGGCTGGTCCGACGGGAGCAGGCCCATGCAGCTGTCGAGCCCGTCGAGCATCGCGGTGCGGTCCTCCCCCACCGACAGACCGCCCACCGCGTAGCCGTCGAAGTCCAACGCCACGATCTGCTCGGCGGACTCCTTGCGCAGCGCGTCGTCGGTTCCGCCCTGCACGATGCCGAACTGGCTCTGGCGGCTCGCGGCGTCGCCATGGTCGAGGAACGCCCGACGGCCGCGGGCGGCCCACAACGCGGTGCGGTCGACCGCTGACTTCACCACGCCGAGATCGGCCACGGAGGAGGGGCAGACGTCGAGCACCATCTGGATGTCCGCGCCGATCAGGGCCTGCACGTCGACCGCCCGTTCGGGTGTGAGGAGATGGGTCGACCCGTCGTAGGTCGACTTGAAGGTCGCACCCTCGTCGGTGAGCTCGGGCCCGAGCGAGAAGATCTGGTAGCCGCCGGAGTCGGTCAGGAAGTGGCCGTCCCACGAGGCGAAGCCGTGGAGGCCTCCCAGCTCGGCGACGACGTCGGCGCCGGGCCGCAACATGAGGTGATACGTGTTCGCGAGGATCACCTGGGCGCCGAGCGCGTGGACATCGTCGCTGGCCAGATGGCGGATCGCACCGCGGGTACCGACCGGCATGAAGCGGGGCGTCGTGAACGAGCCGCGCGCGGTGGTGACGACGCCGGTCCGGGCGCCGCCGTCACGGCCGGTCTCGCTGAAGGTCGCACGCACGGCTCCGAGGCTAGGTCCCGCCTCCCGCGACGGCGCGCTCAGGTGCGGGAGAGCGTGGCGACGAACGTGCGGAGAGTGCGATACGACGACGCGAAGTAGCGCCGGGGATAGCGCATCCGGTTGGTCGACCGCAGCGACATGGTCACGATGGTCTGGCGGCGCCACCAGGGTTCGATCGCGATCCACACCGGCAGCCCGGGCCATGACCCCCGCAGGACGAGGGTTCCCGGTGCACGCACGCCGGCCCGGTGGTCCTCGAACGGCTCGTCGAGAAGCAGTCGACCGCCTCGACTTCGACCGATGACCCCCGGTGCGGGGATGCGGGACTGCGCCACGGCATACGGGATGAAGAGGTGCAACCGCAGCCGCGATTGGCGACGCGGACTGCTGTCGGCGATGCGCTGCTTGCGGCGGAGCCCGAGTCGGTGGACGAAAGATCCCACCACGACCCCCGTCTGTTCGGAGGCTCGCCGCGCGGGCTCGAGCACGTCGTCGACGGACTCGCGCAGGTCGTCGATCCACACCGACAGCGGATCCTCGCCCGCTTCGGCTTCCACGATCGTGCGGTCGCCGTTTCCCGGGCCGTCACCGGCTTCGCTGCCCGCTTCGCCGAACGCGTCAAGGATCTCGATCTCGAACTCGTCGTCGGGGGTCGGACCGGCCGACGTGGACGTCGCCATGTCCGCAGCGTACGCCGATCGCGTCAGCCGAGTGTGTAGCCGATGCCCGCCTTGGTCCGGCCCTGCTCGACGAACGTGCCGAGCGCCCGGAAGCAATACGCCATGCGCTGGGCGACGTCGCGGCGGACGCCGGCCCGGCCCGCCAGATCCGCGGTGGTGAACACGTCGGGCAGCCCATCCGGGACGAGCGCCATGAGATCGGCGGTGCAGGCGAAGCGCCGCCGCTCGACGATCTCGCGCAGCACCCGGTCATCGGTGCGGAAGCCGCCCCGGCCGCGGCGGAGCTTCGCGTCGGGCGACTGGTGTTTGACCACGGTGACCAGGGCGACGTCGATCTCGAGATTCGGGTGTTCGATGAGGGTCGGCATGCTGACGAGCTCCTCGAACAGGTCGTACACCGATCCCTTCTTCGGCGACTTCCGCAACGGGGCGTCGGGTTTCTGCAGGTAGGTCTCCACCGCGATCGGATGCACGAGCAGCATCCGGTGGTCCGACAGGAGGTGGTCGAGCTTCGATCCCATCGAGGCGAACGAGGAGGTCTGGATCTCGATCAGGCGGTCGTCACGGCGGATGTCGATGACGAATCCGTCGAGCGGCACCTCGAAGACGTCGCCCGGTTCTGCGTAGTCCGCCTTGAGCGCCGCGTGGAGCGAGCCCTCGTTCAGCGTGCCGATGTGCGGTTCCGTCGTGATGCCCCGATCGTAGGAGGCCGACCGACCAACTAGCGTCACGCCATGGCCCGCCGCCGCTGGGAGCCGCAACCCCGCCCACCGTTCGTCGAAGGCGAGCGTCTCTTCATTCCCTGTACGGGCGGCGGACCCTCGGCGAGCAGACTCGTCACCTACCCGCCGCCGCTGGAGATCGAGGAGCGCACGGGCCTCTACGTCCTCAACGACGACGGCGAGGAGGGCGAGTGGGTCTACGAGTTCGTACCGCGCCAGGATTGACGTCGCCCTCGCTCACGTGAGCGACCCCGACCTACGGTGGCCGGATGCAGCTGGAACACCTCCTCAACCTCCGCGCCGAACTCAAGGACCCGATCACGGTCGGCGAGACGGGCTTCGGTACCCGCCAGATCGTCGACGTGGTCGGCGGCACGTTCGAGGGGCCGCGGCTCAAGGGCACCCTGGTCGCAAGCGGTGCCGATTGGGTGACGATCGGGTCCGACGGCATCGCGCGGCTCGACGTGCGGGCGACACTCGAAACGGACGACGGCGCGCTGATCTACGTCCAGTACCCGGGCGTGATGGTGATCAACGAGGCCGCGATGAACGCCCTCGCCGGCGGCGGCGAGACCCAGTTCGGTGACATCGAGTTCTTCACCCAGCCCCGCTGCGAGACCGGCCACCCCGACTATGCCTGGCTCAACTCCGTGGTGGCTGTCGGCCAGGGTCGGCTCTTCCCGAACGGCGTCGAGTACAACATCTCGCGCGTGGTGAACTGAACAGCGATGGCATTCACGGGTTGGCCGGTCGAAGCGATCGAGTTCTTCGAGCGGCTGGAGGACGACAACACAAAAGCGTTCTGGAACGAGCAGAAGCACGTCTACGAGGACGCGGTGAAGGCGCCGATGGTCGCCCTCCTCGCCGACCTCGAGAAGCGCTTCGGCGAGGGCAAGGTGTTCCGCCCCTACCGCGACGTGCGCTTCAGCAAGGACAAGACGCCGTACAAGACCAACATCGCAGCCCGCATGGCGGGCGGCCCCTACATCAGCCTGTCGGCTGACGGGTTCGGTGTCGGCACGGGCTACTACATGATGGCGAAGGACCAGCTGGCGAGCTTCCGGGCCGCGGTCGACGACGACACGACCGGCCGACAACTCGAGCGAACCATCGTCAAGGTCACGGGCGCGGGCATCGATGTCACGAGCCACGACGCCGTCAAGACCGCACCGCGCGGCTATTCGGCCGATCACCCCCGCATCGAGTTGCTGCGCATGAAGGGTTGCATCGCGTGGCAGGAATGGGAGATCGGGGCGTGGCTCGACACCGCGGAGGCCAAGGATCGGATCGTCGACTTCATGGGGTCGACCAAGCCGCTCGTGAAGTGGCTCGACACCAACGTCGGGCCGAGCGAACTCGAAGGTGGATGGGGTTGAAACGATGAGCATCGAGACCGTCACGGGCTATTGCTGGCCCCAATCGATCGCACCGGGAGCTCGGGTCGCCATCCACCTCTCCTCCGCCGGCGGCCGTCCCGTCTCGGTCGAGATCGCACGGGTCGGCGCCGAACGCACCGTGGTGTGGTCCGGCACCGTGGAAGCGGACGACCACCCGACGCCGCGCGACGCGTCCGCCAACGGGTGTGATTGGCCGGTTGCGGGCACCGTCACCGCCGGCGACGACTGGACGTCCGGCTACTACGAGGTACTGCTCACCATCGACGTGAACGGCAAGACCCGCCAGAGCCACGCGTTCTTCGTGGTGCGGCCGACGGAAACGTCGACGAACACCATCCTGATCCAGCTGTGCACCAACACGTGGCACGCCTACAACGACTTCGGCGGCCGCAACCTCTACAACGGCGGGACCCACTCCTCGCTCCAGCGTCCGATGGCACGCGGCTACCTCTTCAAGCCGGAGGGCGCCGGGCGTCGGGTGACCACCACCAATCCCCCCGACCGGGACATGAACACCCACGTCGGCTACGTCCGGCTCAATCACCTGTCGGCCTGGGCCGGTTCGGCCGGGTGGCCCGACTGGGAGTGGCCGTTCCTCGCGTGGGCGGAACGCAATGGCTACGGCATCGACGTCATCAGCAACGCGGATCTCGAGGAGCACCCCGGGATCATCGATCGCTACAACCTCCTGCTCTCCGTCGGCCACGACGAGTACTGGTCCGGCCCGATGCGCGACACCGTGGAGGGGTTCGTCTCGCGAGGCGGCAACGTCGCCTTCTTCTCCGGCAACACCGCCCTCTGGCAGGTGCGGATGGAGGAGCCCGTCGACAACTCGGCGAGCGTGATGGTCGGCTACAAGGGCCAGTTCAAGAACGACCCGGTCTACGACACGGCGCGGATCGGTGAGCTCACCAGCATCTGGTCCGATCATCTCATCGGTCGGCCCGAGAACCACATGACCGGCGTGTCGTTCAACCGGGGCGGCTATCACCGCATCGGCAAGCGGGTGACCAAGGGGGCCGGCGGCTACACGGTCTATCGACCGGACCACTGGCTCTTCGACGATACGGA
>BQJV01000073.1 GCA_021604885.1 Acidimicrobiales bacterium | reverse complement strand
GTCGAGACGCTGGCCATCGTGGGCCGAGCCGATGATGCGCTGCTCGCGGCGCTCGGCGTTCCGACGTTGGCAGTCACGCTGGCCGAGCACGTGCCGCTCATTCGCCAGGAGGACTCCGACGCGGTCGCGCACGACCTTCTTCGGGACGCCCTGCGCACACGTGTGCCGGAAGCGAGCGCCATGAGGCGAACGGCCGCAGCCACCCTCGCCGGTACCGGCGCCGACGAGCGAGCAGCCGACCTGCTCGTCGACGACGGCGACTGGGAAGCTGCGCTGGATGTCGTCGCCACCACCGCGATCGGCGGACTCAGCAGCGCAGGCCATTCAGTCGCGCGGCGCTGGCTGAATCGCGTACCGCCCGAGTACCTCGATCATCCCACCTGTGGCTTGATGCGAGCCGCGATCGCGCGGCGGCAGGACCCCGCGATTCCTCAGGTGCGGACGGATCTCGAGGCAGCCATCTCGGAGTTCCGAGCGCGCGGTCACCAGGCCGGCGAGCTCGCTGGACTCACCATCCTCGGCTATCTCCATGCCCGTGTGACCGGCGACCTTCTCGGCCTCGCGGGCGTCCACGCCCGTGTCTCGGAGCTCCACGAGGCGGGCTGTCACGCAGCAGCGGGCCTCGCGATGCTCGGGACTGCCGTGATCAGCCACGTCACCGGGGACACCGCCGGCGCGATTCGCCTGCTCGACGCGCTTCCTCGCGCCTCGCTCACTGCTGAGTGGCAGGGAATTGCCGACTGGTACCACTGCATGGCACTGCTCGACCTGGGCCGGCCGGACGACGCTGTCGCCGTGCGCGACCACACCGTCGACGGCGACATGCGCCCGATGGAGGAACAGCTGCATGGCACGACGTGGGCTCGATGGGCCCGCGGACAGGTGGTGGAGGTCAGCGAGGAGCTCCGACACGGGGTCGACCATCCTGATGACCAACTCCCACGGGAACGTGCCGACAGTGGCCTCTACGCGATGGGGTTGCTGTCTGCCGTCGGCGATCTGGCTGCTGCTCGACGTGGCGAAGCTCTCGTGCGAGCCCACATCGGCCCCGACGACCACACCTTGCGCGGGAACCTGACGGTGAGCGAGACCATGCTGGCGGTCGCGGAGGGCGACGAAGCCCGCGCTGCATCGCTGCTGCGGAGTCGGTTTCCCGACGGCCTCGGTGGACCGGACGACTGGCGGTCGATCATCCGCCTCCTGCCTCTCCCGTACGTGACGATGCCCGAGACCCGTGACGCGATCGATGCTCACGGCGCGCCGGGCGTGTGGGCGCACGCGCTCGACGGCGCGCGGCTTCTCGTCCGCGCCCGCGTCGGCGCCGCGAGCGACTGGACGCACCCGTGGTGGGACGATCCCGGCCGAATGGTCGCCAACCTCGGGCTTCGGTGGACACTTGAGCTTGCGGGTCGTGCGCACAACGCGGGATTCCCCGACGCTCGCGCCGCCTGTTCCCAGATCCTGGAGTGGTTCCCCGACGCGATTCGGATCCTCGGCATGTTCCGTGAGGACGTCGACGCCTCGCTCGCCAAGGGGGCTGCCTCGCTGCTCGCCGAACTGCCGGCGCCTCCGTCGGCTCCTGTCGACATCACACTTCTCGGCCCGGCTTCGATGCGACGGGGCGACATCGACGTCACCGACAAGGACTGGCGTCGGGAACGGGTCCGCGCCCTGCTCTCCCTGCTCGTGATCCACCGAACAGTGACGCGGGAGCGAGCGAGCACCTGGCTCTGGCCGGATCTGAGTGCCGAGCGCGCCGCGGCGAACATGCGCACCACGCTGAACTATCTACAGCGGGTTCTCGAGCCGGATCGCCCCAAGAACGCCGCTCCATGGTCCGTTCGCAACGAGGGGACGACGCTACGGATCGTCGTGGACGATCATCTGTCGGTCGATGTCTGGGAGTTCGAACACCGCGCCGATACGGCCGAGCGCCTCGAGGCTGCCGGCGACCCCGTGGCCGCCCTCGACGATCGCCTCGCCGCGATCGCCCTCTGGAACGGCGACCCGTTCGTCGAGTGTCGGTACGAGGAATGGGCGCTCGCTGAGGCGGAGCGGCTACGCCTCCGTCTCCTGCGTCAGCTCGTTCGTGCGGCAGAGGTCTCGGGCGCGGTCGGTCGTGCGAGCGAGGCAATCGAGCTGGCCAACCGAGCCCTGGTGATCGAACCCACGGCCGAGAACGCGGCGCGGGCCCTGGTCGAGGGCCACCTCGTCCGCAACGACATCGGATCAGCGCGGGCCGTCCACCGTCGAACGCTCGCGTCTCTCGAAGAACAAGGGTTCACACCCGAGCCCGCCACGCTCGAACTCGGCCGCCGACTCGGCCAGAACGAGACCTGATGGTGACGGAGATGTTGCAGGTGTCAGACACCAGATGTTGCGGGTGGGTCAGCAGTGCAGGGAGATCTGTGCGTCCACCAGCGGCTCCGCCGTGCCGAGGCGTAGGAGGTCGCCCGACCAGGTGATGTCGGAGGCATCCGCGGTGTCGGGCTCGGCCGCGTCCCCCGACTCGGTCCACTGTTCGCCATCGAGCGTGGCGCGGATCAGGACGGAGTGGTTGGTCGACGTGACCGTGAGGGTGTTGTCGCCGTCCGCGAACTGCGACACCATGTCGCCGGCGATCGTGACGGTGCACGATCCGTCCGCGAAGGCGTAGATCGTCCCGGCGAGGACGATCTCGGCACTCGCAGACTCGTGATCGGGCTCGGCCGGGCTCACGGTCGTCAGCGTTGGCTCCGCCGGGGTGGATGACTCCTCGTCGCCTCCACATGCGGCGGTCATCGCGAGGACCAGGCCGGTCACGAAGAATGCTGTTCGCCTATCGATCACAGTGCACAACCAGTCTGAGCGGCTCGAGGCCGGCCGAACCGAGGCTCGCGCCACCGGGGAAGACAGCCGAGTCGAAGGGCTCGTTGAGCAGCGCCGTTCCGGTGACGGTCAACGTCGAGCCCGCTAGTTCGATCGTGTCGATCGTTCCCGGCATGGGATCCACGGTGGTCTGCATCCAAGCGATCGGGTCGGCGTTGCGGCGGACGACCAGCGTGAATCGCTCCGTCCCGTCGCGGCTTGTCTCGGCATCGAGATAGTCGACGACGATCTCGTACTGGCGGTCCTCGGACTCCTGGAAACGGCTCGTCGCCGAGAAGCTCCCGTCCGCCGCCTGGCACTGCCACTGGGCGGGGAAGTTCGCCACGATGATCGGGGGTTCCGCGCCGAACGCGACCGACAGCGGGCCCACGGTCACGAACGTCTCACCGTTCGGCGGTGGTGGTTCGCTCACCGGGTCGGGGGACGTTGCCGGCGGGGGCGTCGTGTAGGTCTGGGCAAGATAGGTGTCGTAGACGAACCCCTCGTCGCCGGTCAGCGCGACGTCGAGGATGCAGCCGTCGAGCATGTCCGCACGTTCGATGCCGCCCTCGAGACACGCCGCTTCGGCATGGGCCGCCGCGGCCGGGTCGAGATCCGCGATGTCGTAGTGGACCCGCGGGAAGCCTTCGACGGTGAACGACGCGGTGCTCTCGCCCGGCTCGTAGTGGAACAGCGACTCGTCGTCGCTGACTCGCCACGTGTCGATGTAGGTCGGGTAGAAGTTCTCGAAGTCGAACCGGATGTCGTCGTCGAGTTGCTCGCCCGATCGCGTCACCCAGTCGTTACGGCCGTCGTCATCGGGGCTTCCCAGCATGCCGATCACATCCTCGCTCGCCGTGGTCAGCAGCATCATCAACGGGTGGAACTCGGATTGCGCGTCAGGGAGAACGTTGCGTTGGCCGCCCGAGACCCGCAGCTCGGTTCCATCGGGCCAGACGATCACCCAGGCAGCGCCGGTAAACAACAGCGCCGCGTCTCCCACCGCGATCGTCTCGCCCCGCCCGATCGCCGGTTCGACACCGTCGACCCAGATGCGATTGTCCTGATGCATCGCGATCTCGTGGTCATCGACCCGCGCGGCAACCGCGGTCACGACGGAGACGGCGTCGGATCCCGGCCACGGCGCCGATCGCATCTGGACCGTCGCGGTGCCGTTGTCGAAGACGAGGAACTCCCCCGCCGCCTGGTTGTCGTACGACCATCCGTCGAACGTGGTGATGTGCACATCGCCGTACGTGCCCGCGGCCTTTGCAGACGGGGGATTCGGCTGGAGGCAGTATCCACCGGCTGGTACGTCCAGGCGGTCGGGAACGGGCGCGTCGGCATTCGTCCCCTGATCGCGTAGCGACTCGTCAAGATCAGCGTGAATCGGGTGGTTCATGGCGCGTACCCGGGCCAGTTCCCGCTCACACGATCCGAGAGTCAGAAGAGGGGTGATGTACCGGCTGAGGGTGGCGAGATCGCCTGTCACCTCTGCCCCGTCGACCGGGAGACCATCCTCCGTAACCGGCCACACCTTGTATTCGTTTTCACCGCTCTTGGTGACGATGTAGCGCTCGCCGAAGATGGACCCCCCGTACGGTCCGGCAGAAAAATCATGCGTGCTGATCTCCGCGAGTATGTGCAACGCTCGGGCCGTGCCACGACTACGGGCCTCGCGCACGGCGATTGCCTTGGGCTCGGTCAGCACAAGTGTCGAACCCTCGACCGCGACCACATCGTCGTCGAAGACGATGTCGACCACCCCGTCCCTGCCCGGAATCGAGACCAAGCCGCGATTCCACCGGTAGGCGAACAGCTCGTGAGCAGTCAACGATTCCTCAGCAGAAGGCTCGCCGGGAAGTGTCTGGCCGAAGATGTAGACCGACGAGAGGTCATCCCCGGGGGCGATACCCGACACGAAGGTCAGATCCTTCGCGCCGACATCTCCCGGGCCGACATGGGTTCGACGTTCGTCGATGTCTGCGGTGAAGATCTCGACCAGCGCCCCGCTCCGGGCGGCGGGCGAACCACCCAGCCCGAAAGGCAACTCGTCGGGCTCCGCGACGCCGACGATCTCGGCCAGCACGTCCAGCCCCGCCGCCTGTGTCTCCACGGATGCCGTCAGCAGTCCGAAGTCGAGCGCCACCGAAGGAACCTGCTCCCCGGAGGCGGTCCGCACATCCCCGACGAGCGTGTCCACGGCAGCGAGCGAGAACCCTCCGGCGAGCTCCACCGCTTCGCCCGATCCCTCCGCCGCTCGATCGAGGACTTCGTCGTAGTAGCTGACCGATCCGTCGTCCGCCTGAACTGACATGTCGAGGTAGATCAGGAAGTCCTGGACGGCCTGAGTTCCTCCCATGGCCTCATTCATGAGCTCCGCAGCACCGACAGCCGAGAGTTCTTCGTCGCTCGTTCCGCCACCGCACGCCGCAGCGACGATGCTCAGGGCGACGACGAGCCCGCACCCCTTCACTCGGCGGGACGGCCGGTGATCGATCATCGTGCGGTGCTCCCCTGCTTACCGATCCGGCACCGTAACGAAGCCGGGTCGAGGGAGCGTCCGCCCGGGCTACTCAATTCACGCCTCGCCCGTACTCAATCTCGAAATGTTGCAGGTGTCAGACACCAGTTGTTGCGGGTGGGGTCAGCGGAGGCCGCCGTCCATGCGGAGAATGGCGCCGGTGGTGAAAGAGGAGGCGTCGGTGGCGAAGTAGAGCGCGGCGCCGACGACCTCGGCGGGTTCACCGGCCCGGCCGAGCGAGAGAGCCGAGCCGATGCCGGCCAGCGCCTGTTCGTCCCACGCCTTGGCGATGTCGGTGAGGAAGGGGCCGGGCTGGATGCAGTTGACCCGCACCTCCGGGCCGTAGGCCTTCGAGAGCATCTCGGTCATGTTGTGCAGACCGGCTTTCGCCATCGCGTAGACCGCCTCCCCCGGTGTCGGCTTCACCGCCGCCGTCGAACTGACCGAGATGATCGACCCCTTGCCGTTCGCCTTCATGTGGTCGCCCATCAGGATCGACAGCCGGAACGTCCCCTTCAGGTTGACGTCCATCGTCTTGTCGTAGAGCGCCTCGGTGATCTCGCGGAGCGACGGGTAGAGCGGCGACATGCCGGCGTTGTTCACGAGGACGTCGATCGTTCCGAACTCCGCGATCGCCGCCTCGGCCAGCGCGTCGGCCTGGTCCCAGTAGCCGATGTGGCACTCGACCGGCAGGGCCCGCACACCGTGGGCCTCGCGGATCTCCGCGGCCAGCGCCGCGCAGTTGTCCAGCTTGCGACTGGCGATGACCACGTTCGCCCCCTGCGCGGCGAAGGCCCGGACCATCTCGGCGCCCAGGCCGCGACTTCCCCCCGTGACGATCGCCGTGCGCCCGGAGAGGTCGAACAGATCGGTGGGTGCGTTCATGCGCGGGAGGTTATGCGTCCGAGGCTCGCTCCACCGCACCAACGACTCGCCAACGACTCACCAACGACTCACCAACAACGCCTGTCCCACGGTCCAGTGGGTGCCCACACTGAGGCAATGGCGAAACAACGGCACACGCAGACCACGACGCGGGGACGGGCATGGGTGGCAATAATCGTCATCACGGCGACGTTGGCGGCGATCACGAGCCCGGCGGCGGCGGGCGACTTCACCGACGTGGAACCCGGTTCGTTCTACGAGGACGCGGTCGACTGGCTTGCTGCCGAGGACATCACGACCGGCACCTCACCAACGACCTATTCGCCGGCCGACATCGTCACCCGCGCGCAGATGGCGGTGTTCCTCTGGCGACTGATGCACGAACCGTCGGACCAGGTGGCCCACGACTTCACCGACATCTCCCCCGGCACCTACTTCGCCAAAGCCGTCGCGTGGCTCGTGTTCGCCGGCGTCACCACCGGGACCAGCCAGACGACGTACTCACCGGACGATCCCGTGACCCGCGCCCAGATGGCCGCCTTTCTGTGGCGGCTTGCGGGCCGACCGGACGTGCCGATCGATCACGGGTTCGCCGATGTACCGGAGGTCGCGTACTACGCGGTCGCCGTCGCGTGGCTCAAGAAACAGGGCATCACTACCGGCACGAGTTCCTCCAGCTACTCACCCGACGCCCTGGTCACCCGGGCTCAGATGGCCGCGTTCCTCCACCGCCTCGCGACGATGTCGGACTGGGAACGGCCCGATCCCACGGGACCGTCGGACCCCGGCGATTGGCCCGAGTTCTTCGACCCCGGCGAGAAGGGCAAGTACGTGCCCTACACGACAACCCAGTTCGTCGACCTCGGCTGGAACGTCAACATCCCGGCCGAACAGGACGTGCACGTCAGTCGGAGCGGCCCGTCACCGGGCAGTTGGGTCATTGCGCCCGAGAACGCCTGTCTCGTGCAGGACGCCGGAACCCGCGGCATCATCTCCGACGCAGACACGACGCCCGACAGCACGTTCGAGCTCGTCTGGGAGAGCCAGCCGTGGTTCAATGCCCGCCTTACCATCGAGGTCGGTGGGTTCCGTCACCAGGGAGTGGCAACCGTGATCGTCGATGCGCAACGAGAGATTGCCGTGTTCCGAGCGGAGATGGACGGCCACGTCTACACCGGTGCCGTCGACTGCATCCACGTCGTCGCCTGACCATCGCGGGGAGGTTGGACACCGGGCCCCCCGGCGGGAAATACTGACACGACTGTTAGATCCACTCGCTGAGAGGTCCCGATGGCGCGCACGATCGACTACCCCGTCTTCGACGCTGACAACCACATGTACGAGACCGAGGAGGCATTCACCCGCTACCTCCCGGATGCCCACAAGGGCGCGATCAAGTACGTGCAGGTGAAAGGCCGCACGAAGATCGCGATCAACAACACGATCTCGGACTACATCCCCAACCCGACCTTCGAGGTCGTCGCGCAGCCCGGTGCCCAGGAGGAGTACTTCCGTACCGGCAACCCGGACGGGAAGACACTGCGCGAGATCTTCGGCGAGCCCATGAAGTGTCCCGAGTGGGCCCGCAACGCCGCGGCCCGACTCCCCCACCTCGACGAGCTGGGGCTCGACGGCTCGCTCATGTTCCCCACGCTCGCCAGCCTCCTCGAGGAACGGATGCGCGACGATCCGGAGCTCTGCCACGCCGCGATCCACTCGCTCAACCAGTGGATCTACGACGAGTGGACGTTCAACCACGAGGACCGCATCTTCGCCACGCCCGTGATCGCGCTGCCGATCGTCGAGAAGGCGATCGAGGAACTCGAGTGGGTGCTCGAGCGCGGCGCCCGCTGCATCCTCATCCGCCCGGCTCCGGCGTGGGGCCTCCGTGGCCCGCGCTCACCGGGGCTCGAGGAATTCGACCCGTTCTGGGCCCGTGTGCAGGAGGCCGGCGTGTTCGTCGGCATGCACTCATCGGACTCCGGCTACGCCGACCTGTCCTCCATCTGGGAAGGACGCGGCGAGTTCCTGCCGTTCCAACCGAACCCGTTCCGCTCGTTGGTGATGAGCAATCGACCGATCACCGACATGATGAACGCGATGATCTGCCATGGTGCGTTCAGCCGGTTCCCCGACATGCGGTTCGGCACGATCGAGAACGGCGGGACCTGGGTGAAGCCGCTGGTCGAGAGCCTCGAGGCGATCTACAAGAAGATGCCCCAGGAGTTCGACGAACATCCGGTGAACACCTTCCGCCGCAACGTCTACGTCAACCCGTTCTGGGAGGACGCCATCGAAGGACTGATCGACATCATGACGCCGGACCGGCTGCTGTTCGGCTCGGACTATCCGCACCCGGAGGGGCTCGCGAACCCGATCTCCTTCGCCGACGACCTCCCCGAGAGCCTGGCCGATGCCGACGTGGCCAAGATCATGGGCGGCAACCTCAAGGAACTGCTGAAGGTCTGACGGTGAAGGTCCAACTCGACCGCGATCGCTGTCAGGGGCACGGTCGCTGCTATGTGCTCGCCTCCTCGGTCTTCGAGTCGGACGACGACGGCTATGGCCTCGTCGTCTCGGACGACGTGCCGCCGGACCGGCACGAATCTGCTCGCAAAGGCGCCGGCAACTGTCCGGAGGACGCCATCACCATCATCGAGGACTGACTGTGTCTGATGAGAACACCGTGCCCGACGAGATCCCCGAGGCTGGCGCGGCCGGCGACGACAGCATCCAGGCCGTCTACAAGATCCTGCGCGACACCATGCCCGTCATGGCGATCGAGCACGAGATGATGACGGGCACCACCGTCGCGCTCCAGGACGACGTGATGACCGTCCTTCAGAACCCCGACGTGTTCTCGTCGCTCGGCGCCGCGGAGATCGGACAGATCCGCCCGCTGATCCCGCTCGAGATCGACCCGCCGGAGCACTCGAAGTACCGCAAGCTGCTCGACCCGCTCTTCGCGCCACGCCGGGTCGCGGAGCTCGAAGGCTCCACTCGATCGCTCGTCAACACCCTCATCGACCGGGTGATCGAGAGCGGGGAGGCCAACTTCCACCACGCGATCGCCGAGCCGCTACCGAGCCAGGTCTTCCTCACGATGTTCGGCCTGGATGTCGGACGCACCCCGGAGTTCATCGAACTGAAGGACGGCATCATCCGTCCGCCCGTCGACAACCCGGCTGCCGCGACCGAGTACCGCAACGAGACCGGGCGACGGATCTACGCCGTGCTCGCCGAAGCCATCGAGGAGAAGAAGCAGTCACGCACCGACGACTTCATCTCGCAGTTCCTCGACGCCGAGGTCGACGGCCATCGGCTCACCGAGGAGGACGTGCAGGACATCGGCTACCTCTTCTTCCTGGCGGGCCTCGACACCGTCACCGCATCGCTCGACTGCATGCTCGCCTATCTCGCCCAGCACCCGGAGCAACGACAGCGCCTCGTCGATCGACCGGACGACATCCCGGCCGCGGTCGAGGAGCTGCTGCGTTGGGAGTCGCCGGTCGCCGGCGTGGTCCGCGTGGCGACGCAGGACACCGAGCTGTCCGGCTGCCCGATCAAGGCCGGCGAGACGGTGTCGGTCAACATCGGCTCGGCGAACACCGACGAACGATTCTGGGCTGAGGCCGACTCGGTCGACTTCGATCGAGAGATCAACAAGCACATCGCGTTCGGCGGCGGCGTGCACCGCTGTCTCGGATCACATCTCGCCCGCATGGAGCTGCGCGTGTGTCTCGAGGAATGGCACAAGCGGGTGCCCTCGTATGAACTCAAGCCGGGCACGGTGCCCGAGTACACGGTGGGGTTGCGCAGCGTCGACAACCTCGAACTGATCTGGGAGACCTGATGGACCAGAAGCTACTGATCGACGGCGAGCTCGTCGATGCCGAGAACGGCGCATTGTTCGACAACATCAATCCGGCGACGGAGGAAGTGATCGGCCAGGTTGCCGACGGCAGCAAGGGCGACATGGAGCGGGCCGTCGCCGCGGCTCGCCGCGCCTTCGACACCACGGACTGGTCGACGAACCACGCGTTCCGCAAGGACTGCCTCCTCCAACTCCAGACCGCGATCGAGAGCGAGCAGGAGGAGTTCCGCCAGGACCTCATCGCCGAGGTCGGGTGCCCGCTCCTGCTCACGTACGGCCCCCAGCTCGACGCACCGCTGCGCGAGGCGCTGCGGTGGCCCGCCGAGATGATCGATTCCTTCGAG
>BQJV01000072.1 GCA_021604885.1 Acidimicrobiales bacterium | reverse complement strand
CCGAGCACGAACCAACGTCGGTAGGCGGGATCGCGGTGCGCCTCGAACTCCTGGATCGAGAGGACGGACGTCTGGTCGGTGAGCAGATACGTCAGCCCGAAACGCCACCCGGGCTCGAACTCACGAAACGACGGCGCGAGCGACGCCGAGTAGAGCAGGAACCGGAGGTTGACGATCAGCGCGGTGCCGACGGCGATGTACCACGCCGCCCCGTCGCCGTTGAGATCGACGAGCGCGATCTGGGCCGCGCCGGCGAGGATGACGAACGAGGCGAGGATCCCGTCCACATTGCCGATGTCGTTCGCGGTGGCCGTGGCGCCGTACGCGAGCCCGAACGGCCCCGCGATGAGCGAGAGCGGGAAGATCCGGCGAGCCCCGGCGGCCATCGCGGCCCGGCGGTCGGGTGTCGCTGCGGTGTCCATCGGGCGCAGTGTGTCAGGTCCGGTGGGACACAACCGGACAATTCATGGACATGACAGGTCAAATACAAGTACAATACAAGCCATGTCCGAGGGGGAGCTGCTGATCGTTGCCGTGGCCGCGGTCCTCACCGCAGGGATCACGGCGGTCGCGGGCGCCGGTGGCGGCGTGGTGCTCCTGGTGGTCATCCTCCAGTTCGTCGACCCGCTGGTCGCGGTGCCGGCCCACGGCGTGGTGCAGCTGGTCAGCAACGGCACCCGAGCCGCGACCCTGCGCGAGCAGGCCGACACCACCCTGCTGCGTTGGTATCTGCCCCTCCTGTTGCCGGGGACGGTCATCGGCTACTTCGTCGCCGACTCGATTCCCCGCGACGGCGGCCGCGCGATCATCGGCGGATTCGCGCTCCTCGCCGTGTGGTGGCCGGCCGCGACCGCGTGGCTGTCGCCGTCCGGCGGTGGCCATCGGCGGCTCCCGCTGGTGGGCGCGCTCAGCGGCCTGCTCAACCCGACGATCGGCGCCACAGGCCCGTTGATCTCGCCCGTGTTCCGGACCATCGCGAAGGACCATGTCTCGTTCGTTGCGACGTTCGCCGTGGTCCAGGTGTGCAACCACATCGCGAAGATCGCGGTCTTCGGCGTGGCGGGATTCGCGTTCCGCGAACACCTGCCGTTGATCCTCGTTGCGTCGGTCGGCGTGTTCGTCGGCACCCGCCTCGGCGCGCGCTACCTGCACCGGCTGGACCCGGCGATGCTCGGACGCCTCTTCCAGGTCGTCGTCACCGTCGGGGCGCTGCGGCTCTTGATCGGCGGGCTCTGAACGATCAGTCGACGCGAGCGGTGATCCCCTTCGCGGCGAGATCGGCGATCTCGTCCGCACCGAAGCCGGCCTCGGCGAGGACCTCGTCGGTGTGTTCGCCCGCGAGCGCGACCATCGGATGCAGCGGCGCTGGTGTCGCGCTGAAGTGCGGGGCCGGCCTTGCCTGACGCAGCTTGCCGCCCGTCGGGTGCTCCCAGTCGACCAGCACGCCGTTGTGCACGAGCTGCGGGTCGACGAGCGCGGCCTCGCGGTCGAGCACCGGACCGCACGGAATGCTGTGTTCGGCACAGAGCGCCACCATCTCGGCTGTCGACTTCGCGCCGATCAAACCGTCCGCCTCCATGGACGCGGCGATGGCCTTCTCGGGGTCGGCACCCAACCGGGCGAGGCTCCCGAGGTCGGGGTCGGCGAGATAGTCGTCCAGTCCGAGGAGCTTCCACATGCCCTCGAGCTGGCCCTGGGTGGAGATGAAGTAGACGATCTGGCCGTCCGCCGTGTCGACGAGGCGGTAGAGGTCGACCACCCGCATGGGATCGCGGGCGGGGTCCTCGAAGGTCTTGTCGCTCATGCCGTCCGGCCAGAAGAACGCCATCGTCGCGTCGAGCATCGCGATGTCGATCCGTTGTCCGCCGGCGCCGTTGGCGCGGGCGAGGAGGGCGGCGGTCGCCGCCTGGGCGGCCGTGTAGGCGGTGGACTTGTCGGCGACCAGCGTGCGGATGAGGTCCGGGAAGGGGAGGGCCATGCTCGTCTGGCCGTGGACCAGCCCGGTGAGGGCCTGGATGATCGGATCGAGAGCGACGCGGTCTGCGTAGGGTCCGTCCTCACCGAAGCCGGTGATGGAGACGTAGATGATGTCGGGGGCGACCGCTTTGATCGCGTCGTAGCCCACGCCCAGGCGGTCGGCGACGCCGGGCCGGAAGTTCTCGAAGACGACGTCGCATGTCTTCGCGAGTCGGCGGACCACGTCGGCCCCGCCGTCGGCGGCGAGGTCGACGATCACCGAGCGCTTGCCGCGGTTGTCGTTCGCGATGAGCGCGTTGACATCGTCGGGGCCCTGGAGGCGGGTCATCTCGCCGGTCGGCCCCTCGACCTTGATCACGTCGGCGCCCTGCTCGGCGAGCATCATCGCCGCGAGCGGCCCTGCGACCACCTGCGAGAGGTCGAGTACGCGTACGCCGTCCAACGGTCCGGTCATGAGTCCCCCTTGATTCGCCGTCATCCTCGCGTATCTCGAGGCGTACGTGCCGGGGAGCGTCAGTGGCTGCTGGACGGCTTGGCCGTGTGGGCGACGACCACCCGGTTTCCGCCCTGCGTCTTCGCGTGCGTCAGGGCACCCGCGGCACGGTGCAGGATCTCCTCGATCGTGCCGCCGGAGCTCGACCCGATCACGCCGATCGAGAGGGTGAACTGCGGGTGGGAGTTCGTCGCCTGGGCGAGGACGAGCTCCTCGCGGAGCCGCTCGAACGCCCGGGTGGCGTCGTCGGGGTTCGTCTGGGGCAGCACGAACAGGTACTCGTCGCCGCCGATGCGTCCGATGATGTCGCCGGGACGGACGGCCTTGCGGGCGACGCGGGCGAGCAGCTGGAGTGCAAGGTCACCGGCCTCGCGGCCCTGGGTCTCGTTGAGGAGGCCGAAATCGTCGATGTCGGCGACGGCGACGGTGAACGACTGACGATCGCGCAGCAGCCGGAGCACCCGCTCCTGCATCGCGGCGCGGTCGGGAAGCCCCGTCAGCTTGTCGACGTTGTCCGCCGTCGCCGCCGTCATGGACGACGCGCGGAGGATGGCGAGGCGGGCGCCGATCAGGTGGCCCATGTCCTCGAGGAACTTGATGTCGCCGAGGCCCGGTTCCTGCCCGTTGGGACCGAGGCCGTAGAGCACGCCGAGGAGGCGTCCCATGACGTTGACGGGCACGGCGATGGCCGACATGGGGGCGTGGAGGCGGTCGCGGAGGTGGGGGCAGACGTCCAGCCGGTCGGTGGTGGCGTAGACGAGCGTCGTGTTGGTGCGTGCGGCCAGCGAGTCCCACGGTGATGTGCGCACGCCGGGCTTTGTCGCGTGGTCGCCGGTCGCGACCGCGAGCTCGAGGACGGGGTCGACCGCGTCGACGAGGTGGAACTCCATCGGCTGCATCGCGAGATGCTTGGCGAAGCTCTCGCGCACGACGTCGATCGCAGCGGACTCGGTTGCTGCGACATCGAGCGCGGCGTCGAGCTCGCGGAGCACGCTGCGCTCCTGCTTTTCGTCGTGGAGTTCGCGCTTCGTGTTGGACAGCTTGCGGTTCATCGACCGTTCGCGTTCACGATGGCGGCGTACGAGGGCGAGATGCACCGTTACCGCGGTCGCGATCGCGGCGACGATCGCGGGCACCGCGATCGAGAGCGCGCCGAGCACACTGCCCGGGTCGCCGGCCACCACCGTCGTGACGGCGGACGCGAGCGCGACAGGAAGAGCGACGGCAGCCGCGAGCAGGGCGGTGCGGTCGCTCCAGCGTGTTTCTTGGGAACGGCGCGAACTCACTGCCTTCCTTATCGAACAAAACCCGCCGAAGATGAGCCACCCGTACTGGAACCGGTACTGGGTCGTTGGTCACGGGTTCTGTCAGAAGGGTTGCCAGAATCCGCCCGCGTCCGTACTCTTCGAGGGGTAGTTGGTTACTCACGGGTAACTACGTCATCGTTCGCCGTCCCCGCCATCGGAGGCCCACCATGTCCGACTTCTCCCTCGAGCTCAACGAGGACCAGCTCGCCCTTCAGAAGTGGGTGCACGAGTTCGCCGTCGACGTCATCCGTCCCGCCGCCGAAGAGTGGGACGAACGTGAGGAGTTCCCGTACCCGATCGTCGAGCAGGCCGCCGAGATCGGCCTCTACGGCTGGGAGTTCATGGCGCAGGGCATGATGGGCGACCCCACCGGCCTCACCATGCCGGTCGCGATCGAAGAGCTGTTCTGGGGTGACGCCGGCATCGGCATGGCCATCATGGGTTCTGGTCTCGCCGCCGCCGGCATCGCCGCGTCGGGCACGCCGGAGCAGGTCATGGAGTGGGTGCCCCAGTGCTACGGCACGCCTGACAAGATCGCGCTCGGCGCCTTCTGCGCCTCCGAGCCGGACGCCGGTTCCGACGTCGCCGGCTATCGCACCCGCGCCGTCTACGACGAGGCCAAGGACGAGTGGGTCCTCAACGGCACCAAGGCCTGGATCACCAACGGCGGCATCTCCGACATCCATGTCGTGGTGGCGGTCGTCGATCCCGAGCTTCGCTCGAAGGGCCACGCCAGCTTCATCGTGCCGCCCAACACGCCGGGCCTGACCATGGGTCAGAAGTACAAGAAACACGGCATCCGTGCGTCGCACACCGCGGAGGTCGTGCTCGACGACGTCCGCGTCCCGGGCAGCTGCCTCCTCGGTGGCAAGGACAAGCTCGACGAGCGTCTCGCCCGTGTTCGCGAGGGCAAGAAGGGCAACGCCCAGGCGGCGATGCAGACCTTCGAGGCGACCCGCCCCGCCGTCGGCGCCCAGGCGCTCGGTGTCGCACGGGCGGCCTACGAGTACTCGCTCGAATACGCCAAGGAGCGTCGTGCCTTCGGCAAGGCGATCATCGAGAACCAGTCGATCGCCTTCATGCTCGCCGACATCGCCACCGAGATCGACGCCACCCGCCTCCTGATCTGGCGCGCTGCCTGGCTCGGCAAGAACGGCCAGTTCAAGAACGCCGAGGGTTCCATGGCGAAGATGAAGGCCGGCCGCGTCGCCACCTGGGCGACCGAGCGGGCCATCCAGATCCTCGGCGGATACGGCTACACCCGTGAGTACCCCGTCGAGCGCTGGCACCGTGACGCGAAGATCCACGACATCTTCGAAGGCACCGAGCAGATCCAGCAGCTCGTCATCAGCCGGGCCATCTCGGGCATCCGCATCGAGTAGTCACGAGACGTCCCTGCCGGGACGCGATTCAGTGCCGATCGAAGTCGACCGAGAGGACCTCGACAGTGTCATCGGGCCGGAGATCGACGTAGACGGCGACGAAGGGCACGGTCATTCCAGCGGCGATCATGATCCGGGTGTGGGTGTCCGGCGCCCGGATCGTGGTGCCTTCGAAGTCTTCGGCGAGCGTGTCGATGATCGCGGTCAGGTCGTGGAGCACGAAGTCGGCCGTGGACGGCTCGCCGCTGGCAGACCGTTCGTCGGGGGGTAGTTGATCGAGGCGATCGAAGAATTGGGGAAGTACGACGACGCGGCGCCGCGTCACTTCTGATCGGCGCGTTCGGCGCCGAGTCGCTTCGCTGTCTCGAAGACCCGATCCCGAAAGTCCTCAGGGACCTCCTCGGGGTCAGTCACGATCCGGTCACGGAACGCCCTGGCTCGCTGATCCGGCGTCATGGCATCGAGTTCTTCGGCGGTGAGGATCGTGTACTTGTCGGCCATGGGTACGACTGTACCGTTGCCGAGTGACACGCTCCGGGGCTTCGGACTGTTTGTCCCTGGTTCTGTCCTTACGCGGCGAAGGCATCGCTCAACGCGAATGACACCTACAGAATGGTCGCTCGCTACGGGCGTGACATCGCCGGCGCTGTCGTGGTTCTCGATGCCGACGAAGACCTCGACGCGCGTCGCGGAAGCGTCGAGCCGCTGGACGAGGCGGGGCTCGAGGAGGAGGTGGCGGCGCTGCCCACGCAGCCACTGGGCACGGCGTGGTTGCGGCCGAGGCCGCGGTCATGAGGCTCGCTCGAGCCGTCGGTCTGACGACCGTCGATGTCGAGCCCGCCGATCTCGGAGGGATCGACTGTCTGATCGTCGAGCAATTCGACCGCGTCATCGTGAACGGGGAGGTTCGCCGCATCCACCAGGAGGACGCGTGCCAAGCACTCGGTCTGGCTCCGACGAGGAAGTGCGAGTTGCCAGGCCGGGGTGCGTTTCCGGGCGGCGGCGGACCCGAGTTCTCACAGGTTGCGGGGCTGCTCGACAAGCATGCGATCGATGCTTGCCATGAGCTCGAGCAGCTGGCGCGGGTGGCCGCGTTCACCGCGATCACTGGGAACGCCGATGCGCACGGCAAGAACCTCGGACTGCTCGACCCTGATCGATCCGTCCTCGCCGCGAGCGAGATGGCACTGGCGCTTCTCGAGGCGCTCGAGTCAGCGTCCGTCGATCCGACCGGAGACGTCCCCGTTCACTCAGCCCGCGACTCGCAGAGGGCCTTGAGGTTCTGATGCTGCTTGGCCATGCCGCGGCGGATCATCGGGCGGAGGAGCGGGAACAGCACGGCCATGACGCCTCTCGGCTTCGGGTCGAAGGTGCCGTGGACGAGCGTGCCCGAGCCGGATTCCGTGAGGGTGAACGAGATGCCGAGGTCCATCCGCTTGCTGGTGGCGGCGAACTCGAGGCGGTCGGGCCGGTCGAACACCGTGATCGTCGACTCGATCTGGCCGAGCGGGGCGCCGTGGTCGGTGGTGAACGTCGAGCCCTGCCCGATCGGTTCGCCGGTGACGAGTTCGGCTGCGGAGACATCGTCATTCCACTGCAGCTCGTTGCGAACGTCGGCGAGCACGTCGAATGCGGTCGCCGGCGGACACTCGATGTGAAGATCCTCGGTGAAACTCATGAGCGAGCGTTCCTCCCCTGGGACGTCGATTCGCGATTCTATGCCGACGCGGGACCTTGGTCCCTTGCTGGGAAGGTAAAGACGCCGTTTCCTCGAAGGAGGAGGCGTCATGTCACGAACGATGCAGGTTCCCATCTGGTCGGAACGATGCTCCGGCCCCCGTGTTCTGATCGAGGAAACGGACTTCGCCAAGCAGGAAGCCGTGAAGCGGATCCTGCGTGATCGCGGCTACGAGGTCGCCGCGTGCGGCGGCCCGGAGGCCACCGATGACCGCTGCGCGCTCGTCGCCCACGACCAGTGCGATGCCGTGGCTCGTGCCGATGTGGTGGTGCACTCGATGCGCCCGCAGGACCCCCGCAATCGGGAGGTGCTCACGAACATCATCGAGAGCTATCCGGATGTGCCGGTGATCGTCGAGGCGCCCCGGCCCTACGTCGAGCGACAGCCCGAGGACTTCGTGGACTGCGCGGTGATCTACCAGCCGATGACGGCACGCACGCTGATCGAGGTCGTCGAGAAGGTGCTCGCAGAGTCCCCTGCGCCTCGTTGACCGCGGGCGCTACTTCGGGTCGAGCGTGCCCGTGTGGTCCCAGCTGCGGGCGAACCACGAGTCGGCGTCGCCGTCGGACAGATCCGCGGGAAGCGCGGCGAAGTCGGGCATGTTCCGGCCGTACTGCTGCACCTCGGACGCGCCGGCGGCCAACGCCTCGTCGCGCTCAGGGCCGCCGAGCCGCACACAGATCGCGCCGTCCGGGTCGAGGAAGCTGGTCATCCAACCGTTGCGAGAGGTGTAGGGGTTCTTCGCCCCCTTCACGTCCGCATCAGCGTGGCGGTCGACGAGTTCGCGATAGGTCTCCAGGCGGTCGCCCGGCCCCGGATAGTCCGATCCGCCCGGCATCTCAGTCGCCGCCGTCGGTCTCGTAGACGTCCATCCGGGGCGCCTGCGCGGCCAGTGAAGTGAGCGCTCGGGCGAAGTCACGCGACGCATCGACGCCGAAGTGGGTGTCGAGCGCGGCCTGGTCGGCCCAGCGCTCGACGAAGACGATCCGGTTCGGATCGTCAGCGTGGACGTGGACGTCGTGGGAGATGCATCCCGGCTCGGCCCGCGATCGAGCGACGTGCTCGCGGCTCAAGGCGAGCGCCTCGTCGAGCGAACCGGGGGAGAGGGTGACGTCACCGATGACGAGGATCATCCGGCGAGCGTAGATCGTCGGCCGGCGACCCTCAGCCCGTCAGCGAGATCCGGTCGCCGTCGCTGAGCAGTTCGACGAGGAACGCATCCGGGGTCGAGTAGAGCGTGCTCTGCGTGCAGCCGGTGGGATCGATGCCCGACGGGTCCGTGAACGGCGTGTCGCTGAAACCCATGTCGGGCACCAGGAGCGTGTCCGTCCATGCGGCGATGGCCGTCGACCCGCCGCAGTTGAGCCGGGCGACGCGCGATGCCCGGGCGAGGATGTCGCGGGGAATGTCGAGATCGACGACCGAACTCGGAATCCCGCGGAGACCGGGGTCGAGGCTGCGGGCCTGCTTGATGATCAGGCCGCCGTCGTCGTCGACGGCTCCCGCGGGCCAGCCGCCGCCCATCGTCTTGAACTCGAAGTCGAGCGTCACGACCGTGACGGCCTGTGCCGCATCGAGCCCGGCGTTGACCAGGTCGCGCCACGTGGTGGTGGCCGCGTGGAGCTGCTCGGCCAGCGCCTCGAGCTCGTCATCGCTCAGGATCGGGCCGGCGGTGATCGTCGAGTCCTGCACGCGTCGGACCGTGACGCTTCCGTCCGCCCGCACATCCGCCTCGATGACCTCGGGCAGATCCGTGGACGTCGGGTCCGGGTTGGCGACGCTCACCGCCCCGTCCTGCACGTTGATCACGGCCGTCCCGATCGTCGCCGAACCGTCCGGAGCGAAGGTGAAGGTGGCGACGCCGTTGTTCTCCTCGAGCGCGTCGTCGAAGCGGGCGTGCACGGTCACGCCCATGGCACCACTGCGATGGTCGACGTTCTCCCGGCGTCGCTCCTGGAACGCCTCGAATCCCCAGTACGACGCCCACGTCTTCTTGATCGTGTACTCGACCGACTTCTTGTGGTCCGAGCTGTCGGGCTGCGCGCCGGGGTCGAGGAAGCCGGTGTTCGAGTCGTAGAGCCCGGCCCCGTTGAACCCCTCGATGTCCTCCACGGAGCTGGACGAGCGGAAGCGCAGACCCTGCGTGTCGACGTAGTGGCCGAAGTGGTCGGTCAGCGCGTCGGTGAGGGCGGCCAGCGTCGCAGGGTTCATCGGCTGGGCCCGGAAGTACTGCTTGAAGCCGTCCGCTGCGAGCACATCGCCGAGAAGCGTGCCGGGGGGATGGTCGGCCCGGAGTTCGGCGCCGTACTCGAGATCGCGCGACGCCGAGTAGAAGGTCTCGTAGTCCGTCGGGCCCTCGAGGAAGAGGTAGCGGGCGCGGGGGTCGTCCTCGAAGTCGTCGTTGCGCAGCATGGCATCGAGCGCGTCGTCGACGAGCTCGAGGTGTTCGAGATACGGGCGGACGGTGACGGCGAGCGGTGTGGGCGGGGTCGGGAGATCGGCCGTGCGCAGGAGGGACACAAAGCCGGCGGACTTGCCGCCGATGGCCGGGCGCCACTCGTCCAGCTGGGCGTCGCTCGTGATCGCGCCGGCCAGCACCGTGAGGTCGACGGTGAGCGCCATCGCGTCGACGTCCACCGCGGGCACGTGGATCGTCGTGGTCTCCTGGCGCGCCTGCCAGTCGAGGAACTCGTCGCGGTCGATGAGGGTGATGTCGACGGAGTCCCCTTCGGCCCGCACGATGACGTAGGACCGGACACGCGCGGCCGAGGAGATGCCCGGGTCGTCGGTCACGCCGCTCAACGAGAGATTCGGGATCCCGCGGTTGCGGGCGAGCAGGTTGACGTGGGCGAGCGGGGTCTGCGGAGAGGACGTGATGAGGGCGCTGCCGGGCGGGAGGTAGTCCGGAACGTGCTCCATGATGATGATGTCGGTGTCCGTCGCGCGGGCGAGCTGGCTGCCGCTCTCGTCGACGAGCAGGAGCTGGCCGGCGGCGATCCCCGGGTTGTAGACGGCGATCTCGCCGGGCTCCACGATCTCGGACCAGCGGACGATCCGGTCGGCCAGTGGATGCCCGGTCGCCTTCATCTGCTCGCCGACGTCGATCTGGTGGGGCGAACGCATCACCCATTCCAGGTTGTCGCCGATCTCCACCGGGAGCGTCGGCGCGAGCGTCGCGACATAGGTCTCGATGTCGCTCGGGGTCACATCGTCGCTGAACTCGAGCTCGATCAACCAGCGCTCGCCGTCGCGGCTGTCCGGCAGGTGAACGAGGGTGCCGGCGCCGTAGATCCGTGGCGTGGTGCGCAGGATGATGTCGTAGAACCGCCGGGAGTAGAGCCGGTCCCGGCCGAAGGTCTGGCTCTCGATCCAGTCGAGACCGAGAGGCAACGACCCCTGGGCCCGCGCCCACGCGTAGATGTCGTCGACCGTGGCGAACGAGAGGCCGGAGAGGGGCCGATCCCCGACGCCGGGGACAGGCTGGCCGTTGAGGAGCCGGTAGTAGTACCACTCGTCGTGGAGCTCGAAGAAGTTGCTGTCGGCCCACCGCACCGCGGCATCGGCCCGGCCGAAGTCCGAGATCGTGAACTTGGTGACCGACCGGTCCGCGGTC
>BQJV01000071.1 GCA_021604885.1 Acidimicrobiales bacterium | reverse complement strand
GTCGGCGTCGCCGAACTCCGCGAGCTGCTCGGCGAGGCGGGTGAGCGCTCGGTCGAGATCACCCTCCGGTTCGACCGCGGCGTAGACGTCGATGCCCTGTGGGTCGAGTCGGTTCGCCTCGACTGCGCTGCGCAGGGCCGTCGTCTTGCCCGAGCCCGCGCCGGCGACGACTTGCATGACCGGAACGGACCACCGCCTCGCGAGAAGCGCCTCCACCCTCGGTCGGCGGGGCGGATCGCCCGCGCTGCCCCAGTTCGCCATGCCTCATGATCGCCCGTCATCGGTCGCCAGGCCAGCGAATCGGCGGTGAAACGGGACGTGAGCGGCTCCGCTGACGCGCCGCTGATGCGCTCATGGGAGGACTGGGGCATGCACCGAAAGCTCTCCCTCGCGTTGTTCATGACACTCGTTCTGGCGATCGCGGTCCCGTTCGCGACCGCAGTTCCCGCGCAGGGTGGCGGCGCGGGTCTCGCCCAGATCCGTGAGTCCGACGTGCCGGCCCTGATCGATCAGTTCGCGACGAAGCTCGGCGACGGTGAGCTGATGCTCGACCCGTTGGACCCCACGCCGTGGTCGAGCTTCTCCCTCGATCCCACCGACGTGCTGACACCAATCGAGGACGTCACCTTTGGGCAGTTCGCATTTCCGTTCGTCGAACCGAGTTCCTGGGCGGACGACTACCGGGGACTCAGCGATCACCCGGTGTTTGCCGATTTCCCGAACTTCCCTCCGGAGGCGCTCCAACCGGAGGCGCTCTGGCCCAACGCGGCGGAGCCCAACGATGGCATCACGGTGCATGCGTTCGGACTGCCCCCCGACGCCTTCGAGAGCCCGTTGTGTGAGCGGCAGTTGCGCCTGACGGCGGCCGCTGACGACGGCGGAACGACGTGGGACGCCCGCGACACGGCCCCCGGCGACTACTTCGACGGAACCTCGGTCCAGGTCAGCATCAGCGTCCGTTGCGACGGTCAGCTGTCGGCGTCGGTCGACGTCGTGAGTGAGACCGGCTTCCTCAACACGTTCATCCCGGCCGTTCCCATCGCGCGCATCGGCGATCACGTCATCATCGTCACGCCGTTCAATCTCTTCCCGGCGAACCCGTTCGGCCGCGCGGTGATGTTCCTCGGTCCGCTCGCCGGCGAGAGTCCCACCGCCGAGAACTCGTACTACCTGTCGACCTCGCCGGCGGGCGAGATCGGTGTGGTTCCGCAGAAGGGGCAGATGTACCTCGTCCAATGCGGTTGGGTCGAGGCGGGCGGGGAGGCGCCTCCTGGCGAGGAGCTGGAGATCGATCCAGGGGACATCAGCACCGGCAGAATCGACGACGGGTTCGAGGGCACGCCAGAGTCTCCGGAAACCGACGTCTCCGGAGGAAGCGACGGCTCGAGCAGCACGACCGTGGTCGTCGTGATCGTGATCGCCGGGTTTGTCGTCGCGACCGTCACCATCGTTCTTCGTCGACGCGGACAGTCCAACGATGACGGGGCCCCAGCGACTCCCGGAGGCCCGACGGCTACGCGACCGCCGAGGGCAAGCCGCCCGCGCAATCCGGCCGATCCCGTCTTCGAGGCCGGTCGTGGTGATGCGATCATCGACCGCTCACGGATCGTGCAGGTCGCCGGGGACGGGCCGGTCGAGCCGACCGCCGAGAAGGTCACCGAGATCGCCAGGGTGGTGTTGATCGATGCGGACACCGCCGAGCCCATCGACGTGCCCGAGGTCGAGGAGTTCCAGCAGTACCCCGCATACACAGCCCTTGTCGATGTCATGTACGACGTCGGGCTCATCGCGGACCCAGACGACCGTCTCGCTCTCGTCGGATCCGGCCTCATGCTGCGTCCTCACGGCTGGATCGCAAGCCCGTGCGAGGTCTGGCGGGAGCGCTGTCGCCAGGCACAGATCGAGTCGGCACGAGCCAACGCCCGACAGGCCGAGGCGGATCGGGACCATGCTGACGCGAAAGCCGATGCGGATGCCGAGATCCAGAGCATCGACGAGGACATCGCCAAGATCGACGATTTCCTCGAGACAGCCGAGCGCGTCGGCGACTCCATCGAGACGGACGAGGAGCGGGTCGAGGAGGTCGATCGCCACCTGTACGAGGAGTACGTCGACGCGCAGCGGGCCGTCTGGCGTGCCGCGCAGGGAGCGACACGAGACCCCGCCGCGAGCCGTCGGTTCGAAGCTGAGCTCCGCGATGCCGACTCGCCGTCCGCGCGGGCGGAGCGGCGGAAGGACCTTCCGGACAAGATCCGCAAGGCAAAGGCGAAGAAGGCCGAACTCGAGGCGGCGAAGGCCAAGGCGGCGGCAGCCGTCACAGCGTTTGCCGATCGTGCCGCCGAGGCGGCGCGGCTGGCTCGGCTCGCTGCGGATCACGCCGCTCGCGTGTGTGCCAAGGCCGACGAGGTGTGCGGCAACGAGGTCGCGCAGAACGAGCGGGCTGCGGAGATCGACGAGAAGTGGCGGGACGATCAGAAGGCCAAGGGCAAGGCGGCCGACGATGAGGCGGAAGAACGGAAGGCCGCTTGGAAGGCGGAGGAAGACGCCGCGTCGGAGGACGGCGGCGGTGCTGGCGAGGGCACGGGCGCCGGTGGTGCAGGCGGCGGCGGTGGTGGGTCAGATGACGACGACGCCACAGAGCCCGAGCTGCCCGGCTACATGACCGAGGCACCGTGCCGTAATGGGGAGCGTCAAGAGATCTTCCGGGCGCGGTCCGCGACGCTCAAGTTCGTACGGCGCGACCAGTTGGGCGACATCCGGTTCGACAAGCACACCGATGGGATCGAGGCATGGCTCACGTCGACGGACGCAGATTCCTTCGACAGCTTCGACGGGTGGCCGGACTGGGCGGGGCCAGCCGTCGAGTCGATCGGTCGAGCGACGATCCAGGATGTCCTCGACATCGATGGCCGAACGACGCACGAGATGCTCGACACCATCCCGGAGAACAGCCTTCGCCTGTCGGCCGCGATCACGGTCACGGCGACCTGGCCGCTGTGGCAGGCCCGCTTCGCGTGCCTCGACCGTTGGGTCTGCCGTGACGGCAGGTACGTCTTCGTGGAGACGACATGTGAGATGGTCCCGGGTACGGATCGCCTTCTCGGACCGTCGAGGCCGATCACGGTCGAGTTGACCGACAAGACCCATGGCGCGTTCATCGACGAGTTCCAGCGGCGGGCCAACTCGTGGCTGCTCGATGACCGCTCCGATGGCCATGCGACCACGAAGGAGGAGTTCTGCGCCTCCTGCGCCCCGCCGCCGAAGCCCGCGTGAACCAGGGGCCACCTAGGGGCGCATGTACCAGCCGCCGCTGGCGTTGATCGTCTCGCCGGTGACGAAGCTCGATTCGTCGCTCACGAGCCACGCCACGACGTTCGCGATGTCCTCCGGCGTGCCCAGGCGACGCACCGGTGTCTTCGGCGCTTCGTCCAGCAGCTGCGGCGCTTTCGCGTCGACGAACCAGGTGTGGATGATCCCGGGCGCGACGCCGTTGCAGCGGATGCCCTGCGGCCCGTATTCCGTCGCGATCGTGCGGGTCAGCTGGTGCAGCGCCGCTTTGGCGCCGGCATAGGGCCCCTCGTTCGTGCCGTGGATCCAGCCGGCGACCGACGTGATGTTCACGATGGAACCCCATCCCTGCTCGGCCATCGCCGGAAGCAACGCCCGGCACAGGTACCAGGGGCCGGAGAGGTTGACGCCGATCGCCCAGTCCCACTCCTCCGGCGTCATGTCGCCGACCGGGTTGAGGGCGTTGACCGCCGCGTTGTTCACGAGGACGTCGACGATCCCGAACCGTGCCCGGGCGGCGGCCAGGACCTCGTCGATCTGCGCACGGTCGCCGGCATCGAGAATCGCGGCCATCACCCGGTCGGCGCCGAACTCGTCGGCGAACGCGGCCACGGTCTCTTCGGTTCGCCGCTCGTGCGGATCGGAGACGACGACGTTGGCGCCTTCGACGAGCAGTCGCCGCGCGGTGGCCTTGCCGATCCCGCCCCCCGCGGCGCCGGTGACGAGCGCGGTGCGCCCACTCAGGTCGTACATCGGATCAGTCCGGCTTGTTGCGGGTGGCGAACTCGAGGAGCGAGATCTTGTCCGTCCCCTCGTGGCGCCCGGTCGACATGGACTTGATCGAGACGTCGTGGTCGCCGGCCGCCTCGCGGAGCGCGCCCACGGTGCAGTCCGCCCGATCGAGCACGGAGCACGGATCGTACGAGTACCAGTCCATCGCGTTCAGATGCGTGATCCGGTCGACGTCCTCGTCGGACACACCCTGGAAGACCTCTTCGAGTTCCTCGGGGGCGTTGGGCCAGTTCGAGTCGGAGTGGGGATAGTCCATCTCCCAGCTGATGTTGTTGATCCCGATCTCGTTGCGCAGCACGATGCCCACCGGATCGGTGATGAAGCAGGTGAGGAAGTTCCGGCGGAACACCTCGCTCGGCAGCAGGTCACCGAAGTCCTGCCCCGTCCAGAGGTGGTGCATGTTGTAGGTCTTGTCGGCGCGATCCATGAAGTAGGGGACCCAGCCGGTGCCGCCTTCGCTGAGCGCGATCTTGATGTCCGGGTAGCGCCGCGGGACCGTGGACCAGAGCAGGTCGGCCGCCGCGGTCGAGATGTTCATCGGCTGCATCTGGATCATCACGTCCATCGGCGCATTCGGCGCGGTGACGACGAGCTGACCCGAGGAACCGAGGTGGATGGACAGCACGGTGTCGTTCTCGACACAGGCCTCGAGCATCGGGTTCCAGTGCTCGTCGTGCCAGCTCGGTTCACCGAGGGGCACCGGGTTCTCCGTGAAGATCATCGAGTGGCAGCCCTTCGCCGCGACCCGCGCGATCTCTGCCGCGGTTTCCTCGGGCGACCACAGCATCGGCAGCGCAGCCGGGATGAAGCGGCCCGGGTAGGCGCCGCACCACTCGTCGATGTGCCAGTCGTTGTAGGCCCGGATCAGGTCGGCTGCGAATTCCTTGTCTGGATGCATGGCGAAGAGTCGACCGGCGAAGCCGGGGAAGGAGGGGAAGCACATCGAGCCGAGCACGCCGCCGGCGTTCATGTCCTTGACCCGCTCGTGGACGTCGTAGCAGCCGGGTCGCATCTCCTCGAAGCAGGTCGGCTCCATGCCGTACTCCTCCTTCGGTCGGCCGGCGACGGCGTTCAGGCCGACGTTGGGGATGACGGCGCCGTTGAACGTCCAGACGTCATTGCCGTCCTCCGTGCGAATCAGCTTCGGCGCCTCGTCCTTCCACTTCGCGGGAAGGTGCTGATCGAACATGTCGGGCGGCTCACACAAGTGATCGTCGACGCTCACGAGGATCATGTCGTTCTTGTCCACGGGGTCCCCCTTGACCTACAGGTCTCGTTGACGGAAATCTAACACCAGCGTCAGGTCCGCGATCCAGACGACCGCTCTGATGCTTCTTAACCAAGTTGTGGTTGTAGAACGACCACAACGCAACGCAGATCCGGAGTGCGCGTGATTTTCGACGCCGACAACCACTACTACGAGCCGCAGGACTGCTTCACCCGGTTCATGCCGGCGGCCCGGATGGAGGAAGCCATCCGCGTCGTGGAGTCGGGCGACCGCTCGGAGGTGGTCATCGGCGACCGGCCCTTCACGTTCCTGCGCGAGCCGTTCTCCGACGTCCACACGAAGCCGGGGTCGCTGCGCGAGATGCTGCGCAACATGAAGTCGGGCCTGCCGATCGAGGAGAACGACGCGATCGAGCTGGTGCAGGCCGAGTACCAGAACCGTGACGCTCGCCTGGCGCGGATGGACGAGCAGGGCGTCGACGCGATGGTGCTCTTCCCGACTGTCGCGGTCTGTGTCGAACACTTCATGAAGGACAACCCGGAGCGGACCTACCTCAACGTGCACGCGTTCAACCGCTGGCTCGAGGAGGACTGGGGCTTCGGGTCGGACGGGCGGATCTACGGCGTGCCGCTGATGTCGCTGCTCGATGTGGACGCCGCCGTGGCCGAGCTCGAGTTCGTGATGGATCGCGGGGCCCGGTTCATCCACCTCCGCCCCGGACCACAGGGCGGGCGCAATCCGGCGGATCCGATCTTCGACCCGTTCTGGTCGCGGGTCGACGAGGCCGGGCTGACCGTCGCCTTCCACATCTCGGAGTCCGGCTACAACGAACTCTTCTCGGTCGCCTGGGGGGAGGAGCCGAATCCCTCGTCGCATCAGCAGTCCGCGTTCCAGTGGACGAGCTTCTACGGCGATCTGCCGATCATGCAGACGATCTCTGGCCTGACGTTCATGAACTTCTTCGGCCGGTTCCCGAACGTCCGGGTCATGTCGGTGGAGAACGGGTCGCTGTGGTTGCCGTACCTCCTCGCGGCAATGGACAAGATGAAGGGGATGGGACGCAACGGACCGTGGCCCGGGGGATATGTGTCCGGCCGGCCGAGTGAGGTCGTGAAGGAGAAGGTGTTCGTCTCGCCGTACCACGAGGAGGACATCCCGGCGCTGTGTGCCGTGATCGGTGCGTCGCAAGTGTTGTTCGGGTCCGACTACCCGCACGCCGAAGGGCTCGCGGAGCCGTTGACGTTCCGCGACGGACTCGCCGGACTCACCGACGACGACCAGGCGCTGATCATGGGCGAGACGCTCGCCTCGCTGGCCGCCGTGCCCGCGTGATCGACCTCGCAGCGCACGGCCTCGTCGCGCCGGCAACCGCGCCCCGGGGCGTCGGCGGGACGGGCACGGTCGCCGCGCTGCTGGACGACGCAGTCGCGACTTCGCCGGACGCGCTCGCGCTGGTCGGGAGGGGCGGTCGCTTCACGATGGCCGAGCTGGATGCGGAGGTGGACCGTGCTGCCGGCGCGCTGTCAGCGCTCGGTGTGGGCGCCGGTGACCGCGTGGCGATGTCGCTGCCGAACGACGTCGACATCGTCGTCGGGTTCCTCGCCGCGATGCGGCTCGGCGCAATCTGGCTCGGGATCAATCGCCCGCTAGCTCCGCCGGAGAAGGCGTACATGCTGCGCGACGCACAGGTCGAAGTGCTGCTCGCGGACGCGGACGTGGCCGCGGCGCAGCGACGTCAGGGCGAGGTCCCCGATCTCCGCGAGATCGTCGAGGTGGGGGAGTGGCGCGAGCGAGTCGCAGCTGCGGACGCGGCGCCGCGGGCGATGGTCGATCCGCTCGCCCCGGCGGCGATTGCCTACACGTCGGGCACCACGGGCTTCCCGAAGGGGGCCGTCCACTCGCAGCACAACATGCTCGTCCCGGGCCGCGTGAGTGCGGTGCGGGGGACGCATCCGGACGGCGGCGTCATGGGTGTCGCGTTGCCGCTGACGATTCTCAATCTGATCGTGCTCGGGCCCTGCATGACGTATCAATGCGGGCTCAGCCTGGTCTGCATGGATCGCGTCGACGGCGTCGGGATGGCCGAGTGGATCGCGGCGGAGCGCATCACGACGTTCTCCGCTGTTCCCGCGATGGTCCACGACCTGCTCACGAATCCCGACGTGACCGACGAGATGCTCACGTCGATCCAGGGGATCGGCGTGGGTGGCGCGGACATGCCCGACGCCTTCCGGCGTCTGTACGAGGAGCGCTTCGGCGTGCGAGTCGGCACCGGCTACGGACTCACGGAGGCGCCGACTGCAGTGACCGTGGAGGACGTGACCGAGCCACCGGTGGAGGGGTCGTGCGGGAAGGCGTTGCCCCAGTGCTCGGTGCGGATCCTCGATGACGACGGTGTCGACTGCGCGCCCGGCGAGCCGGGCGAGGTGTGCGTCGGGACGGCGGCCGACGGCCCGTTCGCGGATGTGTGGCGGCCGATGCTCGGCTACTGGAACCGTGCGGACGCGACCGCCGAGGCGCTGCGCGGCGGGTTGCTGCACACCGGCGACATCGGTTCGCTCGATGCCGACGGCAATCTCCGGATCCACGACCGCAAGAACGACCTCATCATCCGCGGCGGGGCCAACGTATATCCCGCCGAGGTCGAGCGGGTGCTCCACGAGAGCCCGGCTGTCGCTGCCTGCGCGGTGATCGGCGTGCCGGACGACCGGCTCGGCGAACGAGTCGTCGCGTTCGTCGAACTGATGGAGGACTCGGCCGTGAGCGAGGCCGACCTGATCGCCCTGTGCGGCGAACACCTCGCCCGCTACAAGGTCCCCGACGCCATCACGTTCGTCGACGCCTTCGCCCGCACCCCCATGGGCAAGATCAAGAAAACCCCCCTGCGCGCTTCAACTGGGGTCTGACCCCCGCTTCATCTACGCGGCTCGCGGGGCGGAGAGCCGACGGCGCGCCGCGGCGATCATGGCTGCGAACGCTGGCTCATCGGCTGCTCGTCGCCGAGCCCTGGTTGCCGCGGTGCGAAGGCCGCTGCCGGAGCGGAATCCGTAGCGTGCGGCGAGATCGTCCGACGACGTCACGGTGAGTTCTGACGCGAGTAGCGCACATGCCGCGCGGAGATCGTTGCGCACGCCACGACCGCCTTGCCGGAGAAGTAGCCGCTCCGGATCCGATCCGATACCCAGCGCCCACTCGACGGCTTCCGGTGTTCCGACCTTGACCGTCGACGTGGATTCTGGCCGAGCGGTCGTTGGCGCTGCAGCGATGTCCACCCCTTGAATCCACAGGCGATACGCGTCCACGCCGCCGAGTTGGTTCACCAACGACGTCGCGAGCCACGGTGGCGGCGTAGCTCGGCCGAGGTAGGCGGGGTGGCTCGTCCACTCGTATCGCCAGGAGTCAGCCGGCGCGCCCTCCGCCGGGTTGCAGTGGATGTATCGCAGCGTTGCGAGACGCTGGCGATCGGTGATGATCGGCTTGTTCTGGAATCGGCCGCGAAACAGGGGACCGTCGAGCCCGTACTTGTCGTTGAACCATCGCGTGTACTGCTCGCTGAGCCGTTTCAGCGCGAGGGACAGGTGCGGCACATCGGCTTCCACGAGGAGGTGGTAGTGGTTCGGCATCAATGCGTACGCGTGGATGGTTGCCGTCACGCGTTCGATCGCCTCGCTCACGTGATGCAGAAACAGCCGTCGGTCATCGTCGTCGCCGAAGATCGGGAGCCGTCGAGCTCCGCGATTGAACACGTGGTGCCAGCCTCCGCCGCTGTTGCTTCTCGTGAGTCTTGCCATGGACTGCACGTTAGGAACAGGCACTGACAGCGAAGGTGAAGCGGGGGTCAGACCCCAGTTGAAGCGGGCTATTCGAAGCCGAGGGCGGCGAAGTCCCACTCGATGTCGCCGGCGATCATCTTGACGATGGGGGCGTCGTAGGCGTCGTAGAGCGATGCATTCGTGTGGCCCTGGTCGACCTGGAGCATCTCGCCGTTGATCCCGCTCGCGGCCGCGCTGCACAGGAAGATCAGCGTGCTCGCCATCTGCTCGGGCTGGAGCGTGTCGACGCCGGCCTCCTCGCGATAGTCGGCCGCGAACGTGAGCCACATGTCGGCGTTGGCTTCGGCGAGGGGTGTCACCGTCGGGCCGGGGCAGATCGCGTTGATGCGGTGACCGGCCTTCAGCATCGGGAACGCCTGCTGCACGACGTAGAGGTTGATCGCTTCCTTGCTGAACCCGTAGCTGTCGGTGTCGGGGTTCTCCTCGGTCCAGGCCGCGGCGCCAGCCCAGTCGGCGTTCGACAGGAAGTCGGCGACCCGCTCCCGGTTGTTCTTCCAGCCGAGTCCGGCGGTGGACGAGATGAACGCGACCGAACCGCCCGAGTTCAGCTTCCCCTGCGACCGGATCCGATCGATGAAGTGTCGCTGCGCCGTGAAGTTGATCAGCATGATCCCGGCAGTGCCGTCGGCGACGCCCGCGCACGCGAAGATCGCGTCGACGCCGCCCTCGATCGCATCGGCGGCCGCGTCGACGCTCGCCTGATTCCGGAGGTCGACCTCGATCGACTGGGCGCAGTCGTACTCCACCGGGGCCACGTCGAGCACGATCACCTCGGCGCCGAGGTCACTCGCCATGCGGGCGGTCGCGGCGCCCATGCCGGTCGCGCCGCCGACGACGACGACCCGCTTTCCCTCATATCGGAACAGATCGATGGTCATGGGTTTCCTCTCGGCGGCGGTCGCTGGTTACGGTGACGCCACTGTTAGAAGGCGTAAGGGGAAGTATGGATCTCGAACTCTCCGACGACCAGTTCGACCTCCGCGACAACATCCGATCGGTGCTCGACGGGGCCTGTCCACCGGCCCTCGTCCGGTCGATCTACGACGGCGAGGGGACGGCGGACGCGCTCTGGACGCAGATGGTCGAGCTGTACTGGCCGGCCCTCGCGGTCGCCGAGGACGCGGGCGGCCTCGGACTCGGCTTCGTCGAACTCGGCCTGCTCGCGGAGGAACTCGGGCGCGTGGCTGCACCCGGGCCGCTGCTGGCGATCGTCAGCCAGTTCATCCCGGTGCTCGCCGAGGCGGGCGCAGGCGATGAGCTCGCCGCCGCGGCCGCCGGCGACTCCGTCGGCGCGCTGGCGCTCGCGGAGAACGGACGCTGGGATCTCGATGCCGTGACCGCCACCGCGACCGAGGCGGACGGCAGCTGGAGCTTGTCCGGGACCAAGGCCGCCGTCCTGGCCGGAACCCACGCCGACCGGTTCGCCGTCGTCGCCCGGACCGACGCCGGCGTCGGCGCCTGGCTCGTCGCCGCGTCGGCCACCACGGTCACGAC
>BQJV01000070.1 GCA_021604885.1 Acidimicrobiales bacterium | reverse complement strand
CCTCCGCTTCCTCGCCGTCGATCTCGACGATCTCCGGGCCGCCGGTGCTCGGGTCGGCGGCACGATCAACACGGCGTTCCTCACGGCCGTCGCGATCGGCGTCGCCGACCACACGGGGATGACGGGCCGCACGCCGCTGCGCATCGGCATCCCGGTCAGCACCCGCGCGCCGGATGCCGACACGGGCAACCACTGGAGCCCGACGCGCATCGACATCGCGCTCGCTGCCGGGGCCGAGCCCGATGCGGTCGCCGCCGGTCTGCTCGCCGACGCGGCCCGACTCCGCACCGATCCGGTCCACGTCCTCCTGCCGTTCGCCGCAACCGGTCTGCGTCTCTTCCCCGACCCGGCGGTCGCCGCCGTGTTCGGCGCCGTGTCAGCGCGCACGGACGTGGCGGCGTCGAACGTGCCGGGGAGTCCGTTGCCGCTTCGCCTCTGTGGTCGAGCGGTGCGGGAGTTGATTCCGTTCGGTCCGCTCAGCGGCACCGCCGTCAACGTCACGCTGCTGAGCTACGCCGGCGTGGCCCACATCGGCATCGCCTCCGACCCGGCGGCCGTGACCGATCCCGACGCGCTGGCCCGCAACCTCGATCAGGCGTTCACCGCCGTCGTGAAGGGCAGTTGATGATCGACGTCGAGACCCTCATCGTCGGCGCGGGGCCCGCCGGCACCGCTGCCGCGATCGAGCTCGCTCGGCACGGTCGCGACGCACTCGTCGTCGACCGGGCCACCTTCCCGCGGGACAAGTGCTGCGGCGACGGGCTCACCGCCCTCGCGCTCCGCGAGTTGGAACACCTCGGACTCGAACCCTCGTCTGTCGACTCGTGGCGTGTCGTCGACGAAGTCGTCATCCGCGCGCCGGGCGGCCGGGAACGGCGCTACCGGCTTCCGGACGGGCCGGGCTACCACGCCGCCGTCGCCCGCCGTACGGACCTCGACGCCGCCCTCGTCGTTCGGGCCGGCGAGGCCGGCGCCACGATCGAACAGGGGGTGAACCTGCGCGACGTCACCGCGGACGATCACGGGATCACCGCCGAGATCGACGGACTCGGCACCGTGCGGGCCCGACACCTGATCGCCGCCGACGGCATGTGGTCCCCGGTCCGCAAGGCGCTCGGCCTCCGGGTCGACGGGTACCGCGGCGAGTGGCACGCCTTCCGCCAGTACTACGAGAACGTCAGCCCCCGGGCCGGCAACGAGCTGATCGTCTGGTTCGAGAAGGACCTCCTCCCCGGCTACGCCTGGTCCTTCCCGCTCGCCGACGGTCGGGCCAACATCGGCTTCGGCATCCAGCGGGGCGGCGCCCATGCCGTCGGCGACATGAAGCAGCTGTGGCCGGACCTGCTCTCGCGCCCGCACATCCGAGAGGTCCTGGGGCCGGACGCCCAGCCCGAGGATCCGCACAAAGCCTGGCCGATTCCCGCCCGCGTCGGTCGGGTGCCGCTGGTCGGACCGCACACGATGTTCGTCGGCGACGCGGCCGCGGTGACCGACCCGATGACCGGTGAGGGCATCGGGCAGGCGCTGCTCACCGGCCGGCTCGCGGCGGAGGCGATCATGGGCGACGCGGACGCGATCGCAACATACGAACGAGAGGTCCGTCGCGAACTCGTAGCGGACGACCGGATGGCACGCGTGCTCATCCCGCTGCTCGCCCGTCCGCTGATCGCCCGGGGCGCCCTCAAGCTGACCGGGGCGACCGGTTGGACCCGCCGGAACTTCGCCCGCTGGATGTTCGAGGACTACCCGCGGGCGATGGTCGCCACCCCCCGCCGGTGGCACCGCGGCATGTTCACGGGGGCGGGGGCCTACCGCGACCGCTGACGGGTCGGTACCCTCCGTTGGCCATGGCCCCCCGACAGAGTGCTGCGTTGGCACGTCATGTGCCGGCACTGGACGGTGTCCGGGCGGTCGGCATGTTCTCGATGCTCCTGTACCACGGCCAGGTCGGGAGCAAAGGCGCGTTCCTCGCTCTTTCCCAGTTCTTCACACTCAGTGGGTTCCTGGTGATGTCGATCCTGCTGCGGCGGGCCGACGACCCTGACGGGCTGCGCATCCGCGGATTCTGGGGACGTCGCTATCGCCGACTCATCCCCGCATCCCTGCTGACACTCGCCGGTGTGCTCCTGTTCGCGTTCACGATCGCCACGGAGCAACAGATCGACGGGCTCCGCTCGTCGATCCCCGCCGCGCTCCTCCAGGTCGTCAACTGGCACTTCGTGGTCACCGACGCCTCCTACGTCGACCTGTTCCAGACGCCTTCGCCAATCCAGCACTTCTGGTCGCTCGCGATCGAGGAGCAGTTCTATCTCCTGACGCCGGTGCTGCTCTACGGGGTACTGCGCATCTCGCGGTCGCCCGCCGTGCTCGCCGGCGTGTTCCTCACGGCAACCACCGCCTCGTCGGTCTGGATGTGGTTCCTCTTCAACGACGGAGCCTCGATCGACCGGATGTACTACGGCACCGACACCCGAGCGGGCGAGATGCTCGTCGGCTGCCTGCTCGCCATCGCTCTGCACTACAGGCCGCCGACGTTCGGACCACGGGCTCGACAGGTGCTCGGAACTGCCGGGCTCGCCGCCTACGCCGCCAGCACCTGGGCGTTCTTCAACATCGAACTCACCGACGGACGGATGTACCGGGGTGGGTTCCTCATTTTCGCCGTCCTGACAGCTGTCGTGATCCTCAGTCTCGTGCAGGACGCCGGGCCGGTGCCGCGGGTGCTGGAGCTTCAGCCGATCGCAGCACTCGGCCGGATCACCTACGGCGTCTACCTCTTCCACTGGCCCATCATGCTGTGGCTGACTCCCGAGCGAACCGGTCTCGGGAAGTGGGCGCTGTTCGCGCTCCAAGTCGGCCTCACCATCGCACTCGCGTGGATCTCGGCCCGCTGGGTCGAAGCGCCGATTCGCAACGGCCGCGCCGAACGCGGCGATCTCCGACTCCCGATCGCGCTGATCGCGATCGGAGCCCTCATCGCGGTGGGTGGGTTCGCCCTCGGAACGATCGACCGCGAAACCGAACTCGCCGGACTCGGCGAGAACGCCGGCGCCGCCCCGACGACGATCCCCACCGAGCCGGCGCGCGTACTCGTCGTGAGTGACGGCACGACGACGGACTGGATCGACACCGAGCTGCGTCCGCGACTCACCGGAGACATGGCGTTCGCCGGCCTGATCGATGCAGTTCCGATCGACTGGGTTTCACGGGCGACCGTCGCACGGGCCGATGTCGTGCTCGTCGAGATCAATCGATATTCCGACCTCGCGGACAGCGGGGACGCCGACGACGTCGTCGCTGCCCTGCGAGAGCTCGGCGAGACAGGCGTGGAGATCGCGTGGCGCCGATTCGTGGGCGCGGACCAGCCGCCGGCGCTCGCCGACCATCCGGTCTTCGAGGGTCTCACGCGAGCGGTGCTCGAGCTCCCCGACTTCCACGTCCTGCAGACCAATTCCTCCTCGGACGCCGTCGTCGAGGACCTGACGCGGTTGACCGCGGCGACGAATGGCGATGCCACACGCGTGCTGATCGTCGGGGATTCGGTGTCGCGCACCATTGGTCACGGGTTGGAGCGTTGGGGGACGGACTCCGGTCGTGTTCTGGTTTGGTCAGCCGGCACGGAGGGATGCGGTCTGATCAACGACGGCTGGATCACCGATGGGCTCGGGCGTGAGACGGAGCCGCCCGACGAGTGTGACATGGTGACCGAATCCTGGATGAGTCAGGTCGACACGTTCGATCCGGAGATCGTCATCGTGTCATCGAACGCCGTGGACTTTCGAGAACGCCGGATCGACGGCTGGGAGGCGCGGCTGGAACCCGGCGACGCGATGTTCGACGCGTATCTCGTGGCCCGCTACATCGAAATCGTCGATCTCCTCAGCTCGGGCGGTGCTCGCGTCCGTTGGATTCCACCACCCTGCGGGCTCGACGCGTTCGGCGCGTTCACCGAGCCGGACGGAGGCAGTGCGCTGGATCCCAGTCGACTCGCGCACGTCCGCGACGAGATTCTCCCCGCCGTCGCGGATGCGAGACCCGCGCTCGAGTTCTTCGATCTCAACGCCGTCCTCTGCCCAGACGACGAGATCGTGGTCGAGATCGACGGCTCGGGGGTCCTCCGCCCCGACGGGATCCACTTCGGTGTCGACGGCTCCCGATGGCTTGCCGAGACCCACGGCGAAGAGCTGGTGTTCGGCGCCCTACAGTGAGTCCCGATGGCCGCCCCTGACCACGAGCACGCCGACGGCCCGGTCGACGCGATCGATGCCGCCCTCGATGCGTGGTGGGAACGGCTGCGTGGCATCACGCCAATCGATCGCGTGTACTACGCAGCGTCGGAGGCAGCCGACTTCTCGGTGCTCTGGCACGCGGCCGGCGTGATCCAGGCGATCATCGAGGACGACCCGAAGATCGCGATCGGCCTCAGCGCCGCCCTCGGCGTGGAGTCCGCCCTGGTCAACGGACCCGTGAAGTCGATGTTCAAGCGCAGCCGGCCGGTGCAGGACGTGGCCCGGCCGTACAGGCTGCGTCAGCCCAGGACCAGCAGCTTCCCGAGCGGGCACGCGTCCGCCGCGATGGTCGCCGCGGCCCTTCTCTCACGCCACACCGGCGGCGCGGCCTGGTACGCCGTCGCCGGGATCGTCGCGACGAGCAGGATCCATGTGCGGATCCATCACGCGTCCGATGTCGCCGGAGGCCTCGTGCTGGGCGCTGCGCTCGGCGCGATCGCCCGACGGGTGATCGCCGGATAGAGCCGGCTAGTTGACCCCGGCCGGCTCGACTGCCGGCTCGGGAACGAACGTCAGAATGGTCCGCAGGTCGAGGAGGAGGTCGGCGACCTCGCTCGTGGCCACGAGATCGCGTCGCATCATCTCACCCAGCCCGCGGTCGATCACCGCAAGTGCTTCGTCGAGCTGCACGCCATCGATGGCTTCCGTCATCCTGCAGGACCTCCAGGTCGTTGGTTGTGGGCACCATAGTCGCGCGCGATGACACCCAAGGGTTGGTCGGGCGGGCCCGGAACGGCGGAAAGAGCCGAACGACCTACGATCGCCTGGTGAGCCTCGACCGCGAGACCAACACGGTCTACGAAGCAAAGGCCGGGGCCTGGACGGCGGCTCGCGCCGGAAAATCCCTCGACGCCGCCGAACGCCTCATGGGCCGACTCGTCACCGGCCACGCGCCGGTCCTCGACCTCGGATGCGGGCCCGGCTATCTCACCGCCGCGTTGCGCACCGACACGATCGCGCTCGATCCCGCAGTGGCGATGCTCGACCTGCTGCGTGACCGGCTGCCGGCTTCCATCGCGGTCCAGGGCGAGGCCGGCGCCCTGCCGTTCGCCACCGAGTCGCTGGGCGGGGCGGTCGCCAACGCCGTGCTCGTCCACATCGACCGGGCCGATCTGCCGATGGTGCTCGCGGAGCTCCACCGGACCCTTCGCGTCGACGCGCCGGTCGAGCTGGGGATGTTCGGCGGCGATCAAGACCTGACCACCGTCACGACGGGCGACTTCGTCGGCAGGCGGTTCTCGTTGTGGGACGACGATCACCTGCAGGACGTCTTCGTCGGCGCGGGATTCGAGGTCGCCGCCCACCGGCGGATCGAACGGGAGGAGACCGGCCACTGGCCGTCCCTCCTCAGCAGCCTGACGCGCCGCCGGTCGCTCCCCGACACAGTCGGGCCCGGGATGCGCCTCCTCGTGTGCGGTCTGAACCCGAGCCTGCACGCGGCGGACATGGGCGTCGGCTTCGGCCGGGCCGGGAACCGCTTCTGGCCGGCCGCACTCGCCGCCGGGATCGTCTCCGTCGACCGTGATCCGCGCCACGCACTGCGCGAGCACGGTGTCGGCATGACGGACCTCGTGAAGCGGTCGACGCCGCGGGCGGACGAGCTCGACCGTCAGGAGTACGTCGACGGGCTCGCCCGGCTCGAACGGCTCTGCGCCTGGCTGCGGCCCGAGGCGGTGTGCATGGTCGGGCTCTCCGGCTGGCGCGCTGCGGTGGACAGGAAGGCGACCGCGGGCTGGCAGGACCGCCTCCTCGGCGGCTCACCGGTCTACGTGATGCCGTCGACGAGTGGCCTCAACGCCCACGCGCAGCTACCCGACCTGACCGAGCATCTCCGGGCGGCGGCTGCGGGTCGCTAGGCCGACGGAGACAACCCCCACCCTCACATGCTCGGGGCAAGCCCCTCCTCTCACATGCTCGGGGCAAGCCCCTCGATGGCCTCGTCGACGTCGACACCCGGGAACGGCATCAGCGCGATCGCCGGGCAGGTGATGCCGTTGTCGATGTAGCGCTGGAGGTGGGCCCGGCACTCGTCGTAGCTGCCGTGGATGATCAGCTCGTCGATGACATGGTCCGGGATCTTCTCGAGGGCGCCCTGGCGGTCGCCGGCGGCCCACTGTTCCCAGTGCTCCCCGAGGTCGTCGCCACGACCCATCCACTCGTGGAAGGCCTTGTAGACGGGGACGTTCAGGTACGCGGCCGCGGCGAACTTGCCGGTGCTGCGGGCGGACTCGGCGTCGGTGGTCGGCGCGACGAAGATGCGGGCGACGATCTCGGCGTTCGGATTCTGTTCCTTGACGACGGCGGCGACCGTGCCCACGTTCTCCGCGGACAACCAGTTCACGATCGCGCCGTCGGACTCCCGGCCCGCCATCCGCAGCATGCCCTCGCGCAGCGCCGCGACGAGGACCGGCACCGGCTCCTCCGGCACGAGACCGAGGCGGAAGCCCTTCACCGAGAAGCTGTCGTAATCCTCGGTGATCTTTTCGCCGGTGAGCGCGGCCTTCACGAACCGGACCATGTCGCGGGTCTGCTTGTAGGGCTCCTCGAACGGCACGCCGTTCCAGCGTTCGACGATCACGTTCGACGACGAGCCGATGCCGAGGACGAAGCGCCCCGGAGCGGCCGATGCCATGCCGGCCGCGGACTGGGCCATGAGGGCGGGACCACGGGTGTACGCCGGCAGGATCGCCGTCCCGAGCCGCATCGACGGCGCCCACACGGACCCCAGGGCGAGCGGCGTGAGGCCGTCGGCGCCCATGGCCTCGGCGGACCAGAGATCCGTGTAGCCGAGCGCCTCGAGCCGCTGGAAACGATCCTGCTGCGCATGGAGCGGCATGCCGTCGAACGGCACCGTCATGCCGTATCGCTGGGACGGGGGCGAATCGGAGCTCGAGGAGTCAGACATTCCGTGATCCTGTCACTACGGCCGGTGAGTGTCACACCCCCTCTGCACAATGGGTCCATGACCAACCAGCTCACCCTCATCACCCCCCACCGCAGCTGGCGCCTCGATGGGCGGACCAAGCAGCGGGGCCTCGACGGCATCGCCGCCGCCCGCGCCGTCCTCCAGGAATCGCGGGTCCGTGCCCGCGAAGTCGCCCTCGCGGAGGGGGAATCCCTCGAACTCCACCCCAACGCGGCCTGATCGGTCGGGATCGGCGGCTCACCTCGCCAGACTGGCGTCCGTGAGCCGTCTCCTGCCGATCCTGATCGCCGCCGCGCTGCTGCTCGGCGCCTGCACGGACGACGTCGAGCCGGTCGCGCCCGATGTCTCCGATACCCCGGCCACGCCCGACACCCCGGCCACGGTTCCCGACCAGCCGTCGCTGGCACCGAATGCCACGGTCGAGCGCGTGGTCGACGGTGACACGATCGTCGCCGACATCGACGGGCGCTCGGAACGGGTCCGTCTCCTGGGGATCGACACGCCGGAATCGGTGGCGGAGAACCGTCCGGACCAGTGCTACGGCGAGGAGGCGAGCGACTACCTGAAGGCGCTGCTGCCGGAGGGTGCGGCGATCGCCCTCATCCTCGACGAGGAGGCGCGTGATCAATACGACCGACTGCTCGCCTATGTCGTCCGCAGCAGCGACGAGCTCTTCGTCAATCTGGATCTGATCGAGCAGGGCTACGCCGGCGTGCTGATCTACGATCCCAACGACCACTACGAGTCGCTGTTCCGGTCGGCCGAGCGCGAGGCCGTCACGGCCGGTGTCGGGCTGTGGACCGTGTGCGGCGGCCCCGACGTTCCGCTGGAGTAGGGCGCTACGGTCTCCCTCGTGGAAACCACCGCGGAGGCACTCGGGTACTCGGCCGACGCCAAGCTCCTGATCCTCAGCGCCGACCTCCTCGGTTCGACCCATGCGGCGACCGCCGGCGGCTTCACCGCCCTGCGGGAGGGCCTGGCCACGACCGCGACGGTGATGATGCCCGGGCCGTGGTCTCGCTATGCCGCCGATCGCGACGAGGGCGCCGACATCGGCGTGCATCTCACCCTCAACAGCCAGCTCGACTGCTACCGCTGGGGCCCGCTCACCGCCGCACCCAGCCTGCTCGACGGCGACGGCGGCTTCCCCCGCACCGCGGACGACCTCTGGGACCACGCCGATCTCGACGAAGTGCGCCGCGAATGCCGGGCCCAGCTCGAACGGGCCCGACTCTGGGGATTCGACGTCACCCATCTCTCGACCCACTTGGGCACGCTCCAACAGCGGCCCGAGTTCTTCGACGTCCTGCTCGACATCGCGTACGACGCCGAACTCCCGGTGCGACTGGAGAGCGGCGACGCCGAGGAGCTCGCCGGGTTCCCGTTCCGGCGCCTGGCCCGCGAGGAAGGCGTGTTCCTGCCGGACCACTTCACCCTCGTGCGCGGCGGCGCCCGGGATCACCTCGATGCCACGCTCGCCGCCCTCGAGCCGGGCGTGACCGTCGTCGCGTTCGAGCCGGCGATCGCCGCCGAGGAGCTGCGCGCGATCGACCCCGATGCGTCGACCCGCATGGACGACCTCGACGTGCTGACCGACCGAGGCCTGGGCGACCGGGTCGCCGCAGCCGGGGCCACACTGATCGGCTTCCGCGAGATCCGCGACGCCCAGCGGGCGCGGCGCTGACTCAGGTGTCGGTGTCGGCCATCACCGGGGCGAGTGCCTCGGCGACCGCGACACGCACCGGGCGCAGTTCGAGCATCCACCGCTCGTAGGCACCCTCGACCTTGATGGCGCCGTTCATGTAGCCGGCGTCGCTGGTCATCTCACCGGTGAGCAGTGCCAGCGCGGCGTCGTACTTCAACGAGACCACGAGATCGGGATCGGCGGACTTGCCGGTCTGCATCGCCGTGACCCGACCCTCGGTGAGTGTGACACCGATCGTGGTCTTCCCGTCCGGGGCGCCGGCGATCACATAGTCGATCACCGCGGATGCGCCGGCCTGCTCGGGAAGCGCACCGAGGGCGTCCGTCGCCGCCGCGAGCCAGTCGTCGTCGAAGATGTTCATGGCGCGGCTGCCTCACTGCGGATGCCGGCGAACAGGTCGGTCTCGATCTCGCCGTCCGAAGTCGTGGTGCCGGCGCCGGTGCTGAACGCGAGCCGATAGTCGTCCACCGTGTACAGAGTGCGATCGACTTCGGGCGGCAGGCCGAACCAGAAGGTGGACTCCGGATCGATCTGCGTGGCGTGGGCCAGCAGTCCGTTTCGGCGAGCGTCGGTGAACCCCTCGACGGGCACCTTGGTGGTGATCGAGTCGTCCTGATCCGGACGGGAGAACCAGCGATCGTCGTAGGGCGACTCGAGGCCGAGGTCCAGGAACGCCTGATGCCGGGCTTCGAGCCGGGCCCGCGACCAGCTCGAGTAGTAGACCTTCGCAACCTGCCACGGCTCGCCCAGGTCGGGACGATGACCGGCGTCCGCGGCGGCATCCACGGCCGGATGGGTGATGTCGTGGACCCGGAGGTGATCCGGGTGCTGATAGGTGCCCTGGTCGTCCGGGTAGGTGACGACGACCTGCGGACGCTCGGCCCGGATGATGGCGACGAGCCGGTCGACCGCTTCGTCGAGCGGCGCCATCGCGAAGCATTCAGGATGGCCGTTCGAGTCGGACTCGGCCATGCCCGAATCGCGGTAGCCGAGCATGTGGACCGTCTCGTAGCCGATGACCTCGGCCGCTGCCGCGAGCTCGTCCATGCGCACCTGGCCGAGATTGTCCCGCACCTCGTCGCGGTCCATCGCCGGGTTGAGGATGTCGCCCTCCTCGCCGCCGGTGCAGCAGACCAGGACCGTGTGCACGCCTTCCGCGTGGTACTTCGCGACCGTGCTCGCCCCCTTCGACGCTTCGTCGTCGGGGTGCGCGTGGATCGACAGCAGGCAGAGAGGGGCGTCCATCGGGTCGAAACCTATCCGCGTGGAGCGGGCTCCAGCTCCATCTCGCCGTCGCCGTCCGGGTCGACGAGATGCCAGCCGCAACGTCGGGCGAGCAACTCGCGGCCCTCGTCCGGTCCGCTGGCGATCAACTCGTCACCCGAGAGGAGGCGAACCCGTCCCCGCGGCCGGTAGAGGTATTGGCCGCCGCGGCGGATCGCGAGAACCGTGAATCCGGGCTCGATGTTCAGCTGGAGCGCGGACAGGAGCGCCTGGTCGGCCTCGCTCTCCTCCCCCACGGGCAGGCGCAGGACGACGTCGTCACTGTCGCCGAGGGCGAGTCCGAGGATCGGGTGGACGTCCTCGCGCTGCTCGATCGGCGCCACCATCTGTTGGGCCTGGTCACCGATGTCCTCCGCGGCCTGCGACAGGTGGAGCAGGCCGCGCAACGGCGACGGGTCGACCTTGTCGGAGGCGGCACGCAGGACCCACAGCTCGAGCCGGTCCTT
>BQJV01000069.1 GCA_021604885.1 Acidimicrobiales bacterium | reverse complement strand
GTGCGCCAGCGAGTGGACGATGTCGGGCACGACGACGTCAGCCGCCGGCGGGCGGGCCATGTGGTCGGCGCGGTCGTCGGAGGACACGGGGTATGTCGTCAGCCCGGGCGGCGGGCGATCCGCGACGCGAGGGCGCGGACCGCGTCCTCGGGCCCTCCGATGAGGGCCACGGCGTCAGGCTCGTGGTGTGCGAGCGTCAGCAGGTCTGCCGCCTGGGCGCGGGAACCGAGCGTGAGCGGGCCGAGGGTGACGTCGCCCGTGTCCGGCACGGTTGCGGGCAGCGCGGCCACGGTCGCGACGATGCGGGCGCCGACCTCGAGGAACGGCGCGTCGGCCAGCGAGGGCAGGCCGAGGGCGCGCCGGATCTGGGAATGGTGGGTCCACCGCTCGAGGTATTCGCGCACGATCGCGTGCCAGTAGGGCGAACCCTCGCCAGGCGTCGGCGAGAACAGCGGGACCGGCTCACCCGGCGTCATCGGGTCGATCGCCTCGTAGAACGCCGCGCTCTCCTCCCCGACGAGCCGCAGCAGTTCGAGCAGCAGGCGCGGGCTGAGGAAGCGGGCCGCCTCCACCCACTGGTCGTTGAACCCGTCGAGCAACTCGCGGAAATCGAGCCCCGGGTGATGCTCCGCGTAGAGGATCAGACCCTGCATCGCGCTATCACGCTGGCGACTCAGGAGGCTGAGATCGTCGCCGAGAATGTGGGCCGCGATGCCCTTGACGGGATAGGCGGGACACTCGGTCGGCCGGGCCCAGTCGTCGGCGTCGAGGCCGGACAGCAGCTCGAGGAGTTCGCCTCGTTCGGCTCGCATGGCGTCGGTGACGACGACGAGGTTGTCGGGGCCGATCGGTTCCAGCGCAGGGTCGGGCATGGGGCGACTCTAGGTCGACGCCGGAGGCCGCCGGAGCTGGGTGAGGAAGACGCCGAGTGACACCACGCCGATCCCGACGAGGCCGATCCAGCCCGGGCTCTCGTCCAGGAACCACCACGCGAGCACGGCGATCTGGAGCAGCATCGTGTTGTTGATGCCTGCCGACTCGATCGCGGACAGGCGCCGCAGCGACAGGTTCCACAGGGTGAACGCGAAGGCCGTGTTCACGATCGCGAGCCAGGCGATGATCGCGCCGGCGCGAAGCGTGATCGACGGCACGCCCTCGACGACGAGTCCCGCGAGGACCAGCAGCAGGGCGCCGATCGACATGCTGACGGTCGTGACGACGATGGGAGATGTCGATTGGCTGCGGTTGACGTTGCGGCCGAGCAGCGAGCCGCCCACGTTCGCTCCGAGCCCGATGATGGCGGCCGTCAAGCCGATCGCGGTCGCGCCCAGATCCCCCGCGAAATAGACGACCGCGCCGACGACGATCAGGCCGGACCCGGTGAATTGGCGGGGCGCGGGCCGCTCACCGAGCGACCGTGCGCTCGCGACTCCGACGAAAAGCGGAGTCAGGGAGAGCACGAGGCTCGTGGTCGCCGCCGGCTGGCTGTCGATCGCGACGAACTGCGCTCCCTGGGTCAGCGCGTAGAACACGACCCCGAGCACCAGGAGCTCGACCCGCGCCCGCCGGTCGAGCCGCCGGATCTCGTTGCGGCGACTCCGGCTCGCCGACACCGCGATGATCAGGACAAGCGCGGCGAGGCCGTAGCGCAGACCGGCGAACGTGAGCGGGGCCAGTTCCTCGTCGTCCAGGCCCCAGCGGACGAGCACCCACGACGAACTCCACAGGACCGTGACCAGGAGCGCCGAGGCGATCGCCAGGAGGTGCGCTCGCTGATCGTGCGGTGGAGGGTGGATGCCGGCCATCAATCAGTGTCCGCACCGTACACGAGCCCGTCGGGACCAACGGCCCTGTCTCCGGTTGGGTGTTCGACAGACGATGAACGTAGATGTCGCCAGAGAGGACGGATGTTGCGCCGAACCGGAACGATCGCCAGTGGATCCGCGCTCGTCGCGGCCGCGGCGCTGCTCGGCTCGTGCGCAGCTGCGACCTCCGAGGGGCCGCCCGGCGTGGGCGCAGCGGAGGGCGCTCCCGTGGTCGTCGGCGCGTCGACCGCGGGGCCGGCCAGCGCCTCACCGAGCGGCGGAATCGATCACATCGTGCTGGACGACACCGGCGCGTACTTCTGCGTACTCCGGCGCCCCGACGACCTCGCCCGACTCCGGGCGCAGTTCAGCGCTTCGGGCTGATCGATCGAGCGGGGACCGGGCACGGCCGTGACAGGGATTGGACCGCTGGGTAGCGTCCCCGATCAGGTGTCGCGGGGGGTATGACATGGCTGGCAATGGGGCTTCTGAGGATGTGTCGGGTTCGGCTCGATTCTTCGAGTGGATCAACGGGCACACGAAGTGGGTCACGATCGGCGTGATCGTTCTCACGATCGTCGGCGCGCCACTGGCCGCAGGCCGGTCACAGGACGACCCCAACTTCGACCCGACCGGCGAGATCTACGACACGCTCGATCTGGTCGACGGACGGTTCCAGAACGCGTCGCCGATCGAAGGTGCCCTGTTCATCGTCGAAGCACGAGGCAACGATGCGCTCACCCGCGACGTCCTGCTCGAATTCAAGCAGAACACCGATGCGCTCCGCGACGACGATGCGCTCTCCGCCGATCTCGGCACGCAGTTCAGAGGCGATCTCGGCGTCGAGGTCGACGGCGTCTTCTCGCTCGCTGACGAGGTCGATGCCGCACTTTCGAACGGTCTCGAGGGGGCGACCGACGCCGACGTGAAGATCGCCCTTGCCGAGATCCTCGGCGAGGGGGCGGTGGGCAGCCCGCTGCGCAGCACACTCTCGCAACGCTCGACGAGCCGAATCGGAACCGTGCAGGGCGCCGACACCGTCGTGTGGGAGTCGCCCGCCTTCACCGCGGCCGTTGCCATCGACCTCACAGACCTCGGCGGCCGCGGGGACGAGACAGGCTTCAGCGGGCCCGGGCTCGATGCGGAGGAATTCCTACGCGACGTCCAGCGCGCCCTCCAGGGCGACCAGGACACCTACCGCACGCTCGGCGTGGCCATCGACGGCGGCCTGACCTCCGAGGAGCAGCTCGCCGCGTCGTCGCCGTTCATTCTTCTCTCCGTCGTCGGGATCATGATCCTCGTCGGCGCCCTCCTGCGGTCGTACTGGGCTGCGGCTCTGGTTGCGATCGGGCTGGGCGTCACGATGATCCTCTACAACGCAGCACTCACGGCCCTCGGTTTCGAGGGAGGCATGCTGCTCGGTTTCATCGCACCGATATCGGTGATCGCCTTCGGCGTCGACTTCTTCGTCCACGCGAGCGGCAGAGCCCGAGAAGAGCAGGTCGCCGGACTGACCCGCAACGAGTCCTACCCGCGCGGCCTGACGCTGGTCTTCCCGGCACTGTTCCTCGCGGTGATCTCCTCGGCTGCCGCGTTCGTCTCGAACGCCGTCTCGGGGATCGAGGCGATCGTGGAGTTCGGCCTGGGCACGGCCATCGCACTCGTGATCGGGTTCGTCATCCTGGGTCTGATCGTGCCGCGTTGGCTCCTGACCGTGGAGGACCGGATCGGCGATCCACCGACCGGTCGCGGGCGCATGATCCCCCAGAAGGTCGGCTTCGTCCTGATGGCGATCGTCGCCGGCGCGGTCGTGACGATGAGTGTCGTGTTGCCCATCGTCGGCTTCGTCGCCCTGGCGATCTTCGTCCCCCTGTTCCTGCTGGCACCGATGCGGTTCACCGCCCGCCACAACGCGAAAGCAGCCGCAGCGGGACGGGAGCCGGACACCGCGGTCAAGGGGGCCGGCAACGGGTTCAAGTCGGCCGGCGACATCGTGCACTTCCTCGCCCGGTGGCGAGTCGTCACGATCCCCGTGACCGTTGCGTTGGCCGTGCTCGGCGCAATCGGGTTCACCCAGGTCGAGTCCGAGTTCAGCTTCAGCGACTTCTTCTCCGAGGACAGCGACTTCATCGAGAGCCTCGACCTGCTGGACACCCATCTCGGAGACACCAGCGGCGGAGGCTCCGGCTTCATCTATGTCGAGGGCGATCTCACGGATCCCGCGGTGCTCGGAGCAATCGGACGCGTCGCGGACGACATCGACGAGATCGAACGGGCGGCGACGGCCGCCGGCGACGACGCGTTCGTCTCCCGGGACCTCGACGGCGCCGTGGTCGTGGCCGACAACGCGCTGGACATCGTGCGGACCGCGACGGCGTCCGCTCCCGCGCGGGCCGCCGTCCTCGAGGCGTCGGGTGTGGGGATCGTCGATGCCGACGGCGACGGGTTGCCGGATGACGCATCCCAGGTCGCGGCGATCTATTCGCTCGCGCTCACCGACGGCATCGTGAACGATGGCGGCTTCGTCGCCTTTCCGGCCGACAGCGTGACCGAACTGCTCTGGACAGACGGAGCCGGCCAGTACGCCACCTTCGTCCGAGTGGGAATCCCGACGTTCACCGAGGACGCCATCATCCTCGACGCCCGCTCGGCGCTCGACGACGTCGCGGACGAGCTCGCATCGGGATCCGCCGCGCCGTCTCTTGACGTCGTGAGCGTGTCGGGAGAACAGATCACCCAACAGGACAGCCTCGCGGCGTTCACCGACGCCATGCTGCTGGCCCTTCCGGTGGCCCTCGTGCTGTGCGCGGCGATCGCCGCCTTCTTCATGCGCTCGCTGAAGTACGGGATCACGGCAGTGACCCCGATTCTCCTCGTCGTCGGTTGGATCTACGGATTCATGTTCCTCGCCGACTTCAAGATCAATGTGGTCACGGCGACGATCGCGGCGATCGCGGTCGGCGTCGGCATCGACTACTCGACCCACTTCACCATGCGGTTCCGCGAGGAGTTCGAGAACGAGCCAAGTCGCTTCCCGGCACTGCGCCGCGCCGGCGAGGGCACGGGCGGAGCGCTCGCCGTGTCAGCCTTGTCGTCGATCATCGGGTTCAGCGTCATGGCGCTCGCTCCGATGCCGATCTTCGTCACGTTCGGCACGCTGACCGCCGTGATGATCGTCTTCTCGCTGCTGGTGTCGCTGCTCGTCCTCCCGAGCGTCCTGTTGCTCGTCACCCGGAGCCGTACCGGCGCCGAGCGCCAGCACCTTCTCGACCTCACCGGGATCGCGCCGGACGAGTACGACCCGCACTCCCGGGCAACGTCGCGCCCGGACCACACGGCGTCCGACTGATGCCGCCAACAGTCAGTCGACCTCTCCGATCCCGACCGACGTGAGCCAGTCCTCCGCAACGACCTCTGTGGGCTCGCCACCTGCGACTCGACGGTTCAGGGCGCGAAGGCTCTCGGTGTCGAGCGCCCGCGAGACGGCATCGAGGGCATCTCGCACGGCGGACTCACCCCACCGTTCGAGCGCGTCGAGCCGGATCACCGGAACAACGTTCTCGGATGGCTGCAGCCCTTGGTCGTCGTCGAGAACCATGAACTCCGGAGTCAATGCAGCATCGGTGGAGAACATCAGACCGATGTCGATCTCGTCACGCCGCAAGGCCTCGGCGGTGATCGGCAGGGACGACTGGGGGACGAATGCGGCGAACTCCAACCCGTATGTTCGCTCGAGCCCGGCGAGGCAGAGCGGGCGGTGCGGGCACTCGGCGGTACCGCCGAAACGGAGGTTCGGAGCGTCATCGGCCAGAGCACTCAGCGACGGGCCGAGACCTGACTCGGCCAACGCCACGAACACATTGACGTTCTCGGCGGGCGCCGGCTCGAGCGCCGTCAGGCCCCGGAATTCGAGCACGTTGCGCAGATCCTCCACGCTCGGATGGCCTGTCTCGACCCGGTCGAGGCCGAAGAACGACGCGGCCGTGCCCAGGTACTCGGGCAGAAGATCGACCTGCCCCTGTTCGACTGCCGGACCGAGCACCTCCCGCGGCGCGGCAGCTCCGACGCGCCGGACCGCAATGCCGTTCGCCTCGAGGGACTGGGCGTACAGCTCGGCCAGAAGCGCACTCTCGGGGAAGTCGAACGCTCCCACGCGGAGGGCACGCGTCCCGTCGATCGGATCGGGCGCGGACCCGTCCCCATCGGACGGATCCGCACAGCCGGCCAGTACAAGAACCAGTACCGCCCCGAACAATGCGAGTATTCGCCTCATGGGTGGAGTCTCGCATGTGGGTGACCGGGTCGGGCCGGCGTGAGTCAACCCCTCGTCTCGCGCCAGGGTCGCGGGCATCGCGTCCGGAGACCATCCGGTGAGCCGCCTCCCCTTCCCCGGGAGCTCAACAAGGTCGCCGTCGGCTGGCTCGCGGGGTTCGTCTTCTGGGCGCTGATCTGGACCTGGGTCTTCGTCAACGACGACGCGGCGATCTGGATCACCGAGCGCGACCTCGAGTTGATGCGGCCCATCGTCGACAACCGACGCTCGTGGCTGACGCCGACCATGCAGGCACTCAACGAGATCGGCTCGCATTGGGCGACCCCCGCGATCGGCTGGACGGTCGTGGTCGGCGGGCTGCTCGCCCGCCGGGTGCGCCATGTGCTGCTGATGCTGGTGTCCATGGCTGCGGTTGCCGTCGTAGTGGTCCTGGTCACGAACGTCGAGATCGCGGGCAGCCGGATCGCTCGTCCCCGCCCCCTCGGCATGACGAAGATCGGCGACTGGGACGGGTTCGCCCAGCCGTCGCGGGTGAGCGGACTCCTGGCGGTCGTCGCCGTCTCGGCCGGGCTCACGCTCCTGCCGATCGGGCGTTGGCGTCGGCTGTGGTGGGTCCTCGTCGCCGCGACCTTCGCCGCCTTCAGCTACGCCCAGATCTACACCGGCGTCGAGCATCCGACCGACATTTTCGCCGGTACGACGGTGGGCGTCGCCGTCACGCTCGTCCTCTTCCGACTCGTCGCACCCGAAGCGGTGTTCCCCATCACGCGCCACGAGGGCAACTCCGCCCACCTCGACATCACCGACATCCGGGGCGAGGCGATCCGCCGCGGGATCGAGCGCCAGCTCGGCCTGCAGGTTCTCGAGATCGAGCCGGTCGGACTCGAGGGTTCGGCCGGTTCGACCCCACTGCGCATCACGGTCGAGCCCACGGAGGGCGAGCCGTCCGAGCTGTTCGCCAAGCTCTACGCCCGAAGCCACCTCCGCTCGGACCGCTCGTACAAACTCTTCCGCACGCTCGTCTATGGCCGCCTGGAGGACGAGACGCACTTCACCTCCGTCCGCAGGCTGGTCCAGCACGAGGACTACATGCTCCACGTCATGCATCGGGCGGGGATCCCCAGCGCGGAGCCCTACGGGGTGGTCGAGATCACCCCCGACCGGGAGTACCTCCTGGTGAGCGAGTTCCTCCATGACGCGGTCGAGATCGGCGACGCCGACCTCTCGCCGGAGATGCTGGACGAGGCGCTCGACATCATCGCCCAGCTGTGGCGGGCCGGATTCGCTCACCGCGACATCAAGCCGGCCAACCTGATGATCGCGGACGGCCACGTCCGCGTGATCGACGTGGCGTTCGCCCAGATCAGACCGTCGCCATGGCGCCAGGCGGTCGATCTCGCCAACATGATGCTCGTCCTCGCCCTGCGAACGTCGCCCGAACAGGTCTACCTCGCCGCGATCAATCACTTCTCGCCCGAAGAGATCGCCGAGGCGTTCGCTGCGTCGCGCGGGGTGACGCTCCCCTCGGCCTTGCGAGGCGATGTCAAGCGAGACGGCCGGGCGCTGGTCGCCCGATTCCGCGAGCTCGCGCCCGTGCGGCCCCGGGTCTCGATCCAGCGGTGGTCCTGGCGGCGACTCGGACTCACGATGTGGGTTGTGCTCGTCGCGGTTGCGCTCGCCAGCCTGGTCCTCGGCAACCTCTCGACCGTCGGCCTCACCGCCAGTGCGGAGGCGCCACCGGCCGCCGTGATCGCGCCCTACTGCGAGGGCGACACCAGCGCGCTCATCGGCGCTCAGTCGGTCCCGACCGCCACGGTCATCCCCTGCCTCGGCGCCCTTCCCCCCGGGTGGGACGTCGAGAGCGTCAGGGTCAACCAGGACGGCACCGTCGTGCACTTCGACTCGGACCGCGCCGGTGAGAACGCCGGCGTGCTGCATTTTCGGCAGACGTGCGACTCGAGTGACACCGTCTCGGTCCCGAGCGCCGACGAACGGATCCAGCGTCGGGACCGGGTGACCCGACTCGAACCCGACTTCGTCGCCTCGTGGTACTACCTCGTCGAGGGCGCCTGCTGGTGGTGGGACTTCGACCTCTCCGACGGGGCGTCCGCAACCTTCGCGGTCCAGATCGACGAGATCCTCAACTGGGTGGGGCGCGACGCGCTCAACGCGGACCTGTCCAGGTCGTTCATCGACGAGGACCTCTGATCGTGTCGACACGGGACGAACCATGAGCGGCCCCGCGGGGATCGCCCTCCTCGCGGCCGCCCTTGTCGTGCTGGCCGATAGCTGGCGGCGAGCCTCCCTCGGCAATGTGTCGCCCGCGGAAGAGCGGGTCTTCCGCCGCTTCAACGACGGGCCGGACGTGGTGCACATTCCCGTCTGGGCGGTGATGCAGGCGGGCTCCTATGCGGCGGTCTACGTGGTCACCGCGATGCTCTGGATCCGCGGCGATCATGCCAAGACTGCGGCTGTCTTCGTGCTCGGTACCGTTGTCTGGCTCGGCGTCAAGAGTGTCAAGCGCTACATCGGCCGAGGACGGCCCGACGCCCACCTCGATGCCGTGGCAGTCCGAGGACAGGTCCAGACCGGCCTCGGATACCCCTCCGGCCACTCGGCGCTCTCGATGACCCTCGCCCTTGCGGCGACCCAGGGCGCGAGCCCCGGACTCCAACTCGCAGCCGTCGCTGTCGCCGTCTTCACCGGGTGCGCCCGCATGTACGTCGGAGCCCACCTCCCGCTCGATGTCGCAGGCGGGTTCGCCATCGGGGTGATCGTCGGGCAGGGAGCCGTGTGGGGCCTGGCGCTCTGAGCGGCCCAACCCTGAGCAGGATCGGGGTTCTCGGGGTCGGTTCAGGGACATCCCCGATTCACCGGCCGACCATTCGGGAGGACGATGGCGACATGAGAGTCGTCGCCGAGATCCTGTTCGACACCCTGCTGGCGCCGGGAGTCCTCGGCGCCACTCTCCTCCTCAGCGGCGCGCTGATGAGCGGATTGTGCGGACAGGTCGCGGAGCGGTTCCCGCGCTGATGGTTCCGTTCACTGCTTCGTCAGCCACTCGATTCGACTGATCGACGACGCGTAGTGCACGGCGATGAGCGCGACGAGCACGAGGCCGAGGTTCGGGCGTCCGGCGAGCGCGACCCCGACCGCTCCCCCGACGAGAACGACCACTTCGATGCCCAACCGCGTCCAGCCGTGGACTTCGATCGGGGCGTCGCCCGATCGGCTCGGGTCGTCGATCACGTTGAAGACCCCCCAGACGACCGCGGCAGCGATCGGGACGAGCGTCACGGCGACCCAGCGAGTCGGGCCGGAGGTCAGCCTCCAGGCAGCCAGGCCCAGACCCGCCAGGGCGGCGAGCTCGAGTCCGAACCGGAGGGCGAGGTTCCAACCGGCCATGGTCGGAGGGGTCACGACGGGCTCCCTGCGCTCGCCTCGGCCCGGGCCTTGAGCGCCGCGTTCATCGCTTCGAATCCGGCGAGCGTCCGGGTGTCGAGGGACGAACGCATGAAACGGACGAGCACACCGGTGAAGTGCTCGGCGTGGACCACGAGCGTGCCGCCCGAGGGCGTTGCCGTGAGCTCGAATCGGTGGCGGCCGTCGAACAGGCCGGGAAGCCCAAAGCGCCCGAGCCACTCGAAGACCTTGCCGGCCTCGACTTCGGTGACCACCGGCTTGAAGGTCATGGCCTTGCCGCCGGGCGGGTCCATCCGATTCACGAGCTTCTCCCCGACGACGGCTTCACCGGCCGAGTCGGTGATGAACGGATTCCACGCTCGGTAGTTGTCGAGATCCGTGAGGAGGTCCCAGACCACGGCGGCTGGGGCGTCGATCTCGACTTCGGTGTGCAGTTCGTGCCGCATGAAGACCCTTCGTTCGGCAAGCGCAACTTCTGTTGCGTTTCATAGTGCACGTTCGGGTCATCAAACGCAACCACTTTTGCGATAACATGCACCCATGAGCGATCGAACCCCCCGTGTCGGTGAGCAACGCCCGGGCGGGCGGGCCGAGCGGGTCCGCACCGCAGTGCTCGAGGCCGCAGCCGAACTGCTGACCGAGGTCGGCTACGAGAAGATGAGCGTCGAGGATGTCGCGGCTCGGGCCGGCGTGCACAAGACGACCGTGTACCGACGCTGGCCGACCAAGGCCGAGCTGACAGCCGACGCCGCTCAGCTTCACAGCGCCGACGCCGTCCCCATTCCCGACTCCGGAAGCGTGGTCGGCGATCTGCAACTCCTCGCCCGCGAGGTCGTGGCGAACATCGGAACCGAGGGTGGGTCACGACGCTCGCGCTCGATCGCGGCGGCGGCCGCCACCTCGGAGGAACTCGCCACCGCCATGCACGGGTTCTGGGCCCACCGCCTTGCGCTGTCGGCCGTGATCGTCGAACGCGCGATCCGGCGCGGGGAGCTCGCCCCGACAACCGATGCCAACCTGATCATCGAAACCGTGATCGGCCCGCTCTGGCTGCGTCTCCTCCTGACCGGCGAGCCGATAACGGAGGACCTCGCAGACGAGGTGGTCCGACTGGTCACGACCGGCATGTTCGCCGACTGACGCCCGCAACACGCCGAACGCGCAGAACGGGCG
>BQJV01000068.1 GCA_021604885.1 Acidimicrobiales bacterium | reverse complement strand
CCCGCCTTCGTGAACGATGTCGACGTCGTCGGGATCATCCACGATCACCCGATCGGGGTCGGGCCCGACGGTGCGCTCGGCCCCTGGCCCCCGGATGCACGCCGCGCCGCCGACGGCTTCGCGCCCGAGCCGGACGAACTGGCCGAGGCGATCCATCGAACGGCCGAGGCACTCCCGGATCATGTGATCGCCGTCGCGGGCCACGGCATCGCGACGACCGACGACGCTTGGCAGGACCACCAGCTCGCCCGCGGGCTCGCCCACGTCCGCGAGGCCGCGACCGACATCGGCCTCAGCGGCTACTTCCACGACGCGGGCGTCGACGGCTATGAATGGAAGAAGGGTTTCGACGCGCCACGCGGTCTCCTGCGGCGCGATCGTTCGCACCGTCCGGCCGCCGCGTCCTTTCGCGACGCCACGTCCGGCTGACCGCGCCTACTCCGCCGGCCGCTCGACCAGCAGACGGTGTCCGTGCACGCCATGGTCATCAAGTCGGAACCCGTGCAGATCGAGGGGCGACTCGCCCCGCGTGATCGAAACGAAGGACTTGTTGATCGAGACGTCCGCGATGGCGCCGCTCTGGCCGCCGGCCAGGATCACGAGCTCGAGGATCAGCCGCGACATCGACACGCGCGTCGCCGGCTGGGGCGGTCGACCCATCGCCTTCGCCAGACCCTTCCGCGCTCGCTCATGGTGCGGTGACGTGGGGTCCTGGAGGGCGATGCGCACCGAATCGGCCATCGCGATGTCGGCTTCCCAGTCCTCGATGATGTAGCGACCCCCGGGGCGCACGCGGGGGAACAACGTCTCGAACGAGGCGCGGGTCGGCCAGTACGAGTGGGATGCGTCGTCGATGACCAGGTCGATCGCGTCGGCGCCGAACTCGGCGTCCATGATCTCGGCGAGTCGGTCGCGATCAGCCTGATCGACGCCGTAGAACGGGCGAAGCCGGCCGACGAACCCGTGGGCGTCGGCGAACTCGTCGAGCGCCGTGAGTGGTGACGGCTCGTTGTCGACCGTGACGAGTGTGGCCGGATCGGCCCACAGGCACAGGAGGGCCGCACTGCCGCCCTCGGCAATCCCGAGCTCGACGATCCTTCCGCCGGCGGCGAACGCCGCCAGATCTCGGTAGCGGTCGATGAGATGCATCGGCTTGACGATGTAGAACCGCTCCGCGCTGCTGTCGGCGACATACCCGGAGACGAACTCGACGCCGTCGACCTCGAGGCTCTCGCCGGTGAAGATGCTCTCGATGATCTCCTGGCCGCCGAAGGCTTCGCTCAGCAGCTCGAGGTTCTCTGGTCGACGATGGTTCACCTGACGGGAGTGTACCGACGGCCTCCGCCCACGTCAGCTGCGGGAACGGAACTGCGACTTCTTGCCGGCGCCGTCCTTGTTGAGTCGCTTCGAGAGGTGCAGGCCCTCGAGCACGAGCTCGATCGCGCTGGCGACCATGGCCGGCGACTCGGCGTCCGCAGCATCCTCATCCGCGAGGAGCGCCTTCACGGGCACGGCGAGTGCGGGAATCTGCTCCATCAGCCCGGCGTAGGCCTCGTCGGTGACGTCCTCACCGGTGTCGACCACGACATCGCCGTCGAAGGCATCGACGACGGCGCGGTGTGAGTCGGGCGGCACGCGGTCCTTGAAGACCGCGAGCGTCGCGGCCCGCACGAGGTTCTCCAGGATCTCGTGGTCACGTCCTTCGTCGAGCGTCTCGATCTCGATCTTGCCGGAGGTGGAGGCCGGCAACGCGTCGAGGTCAACCACACGCGGAACGACGTGCGTCGCGCCGGAGCGCAGGCTGCGCCGCACCGCGTTCGCCACCATCACCTCGGTGTTCGAGATGGATAGCCGCACAGAGACACCCGAGCGTTGGTTGACCTGCTGGCTCGCACGCGCCGCATGGCTGATGTTGGCGCAGATCTCCGTCATGAAGCTGGGCACGGCCACGTCGACACCGTCGATCGTGGGCATGTCCGCTTCCTGCTCGACGATCGACACCTCGGTGTCGACGTCCAACGGATAGTGGGTGCGGATCTGGGAGCCGAAGCGGTCCTTGAGCGGCGTGATGAGGCGACCGCGATTGGTGTAGTCCTCTGGGTTGGCGGAGGCCACCAGCATGACGTCGAGCGGCAACCGAACCTTGTGGCCGCGGATCTGCACGTCCCGTTCCTCGAGCACGTTGAGCAGGCCGACCTGGATGCGCTCCGCCAGATCGGGCAGCTCGTTCATCGCGAAGATGCCACGATTGGTGCGCGGGACGAGGCCGTAGTGGAGGACGAGTTCGTCGGAGAGGTAGCGGCCCTCGGCGATCTTGATCGGGTCGACCTCACCGATGAGGTCGGCGATCGCGGTGTCCGGGGTGGCGAGCTTCTCGCCGTAGCGCTCGTCACGGTGGACCCAGGCGATCGGCGTGTCGTCACCCTGCTCCGCGACGAGGTCGCGTCCGTAGCGGGAGATCGGCGCGTAGGGGTCGTCGTTGATCTCGGAGCCCGCGACGATCGGCATCCACTCGTCCAGCAGACCGGTGAGACCACGGATCATCCGCGTCTTCGCCTGGCCGCGCTCACCGAGGAAGATGATGTCGTGCCCCGCGAGCAGGGCGTTCTCGAGTTGGGGCGTGACGGTGTTCTCGTAGCCGAGGACTTCGGGGAAGAGCGGCTCGCCGGACCGGATCCGCTCGATCGCGTTGCGGCGGATCTCCTCACGGAGCGGCGTGGACACCCAACCGCTGTCGCGCAGGGCACCGAGGGTCTCTGGTCTCGACATGGCGGCGACCCTAGCCGGGCGAACAGTCCGACAAACAAGCGCCTAGCCTTCCGCTCCATGGATCTGTCGGGGGTGTGGCGGGCCGCTCCGGCGACCGAGGAGTTGCGGCGCACATTCCACGAGCCGGACCTCGACGACCGCGCGTGGAGCCCCGCGCCGGTACCCGGCCACTGGTCGACCATCGACGAGCTGGCCGCCGCCCGCTCGGTGCTGCACCGGACCCGCTTCGAACTCGATCCCGTTCCGGAGGGGCGCCGCCTGTTCCTCTGTCTCGACGGAATCGCGCAACAGGGCGACGTCTGGCTCGACGGCGGCTACGTCGGCGACACCGACGGCTACTTCGTGCCCCACCGGTTCGAGATCACCGACCTCCTGGGCGACCGACGCGAGCACGTGCTGGGGATCGATGTGAACTGCAGCCGGTTCGGCGACCCCGACGGGCGCACCGGCATGATGGGCGCGCTGCAGGATCCGGAGCTCGCCGGGGCCGCCGGCGAGAATCCCGGCGGCGTCTGGGGCCGGGTCCACATCCACGAGACGGGAAGCGTCGCGATCCGCTTCTTCCGGTCCATCTGCCTCGACGCGAATCCGACCCGCGCCCGCATGTCGATGCGCTGCGTGCTCGACGCGCCCGATGGCGGCACGGTGACCCTGCGCACCCGCGTCGCCGGGCACGAGCACGAGCACGTCCACTCCGCTGCCGTCGGCGAGAACCGGATCGAGTGGACGTTCGATGTGCCCGCGCCGGCACTCTGGTGGCCCTACCGACTCGGCCATCAGCCACTGCACGACCTTCGATGCGACGTCGTCGTCGACGACATCGTCCACGACCATCGGGAGGTGCGGGTCGGGTTCCGGTCGATCGCGATGAAGGGTTGGACCGTCTCGGTCAACGGCGAACGCCTCTTCCTCAAGGGTGCGGGCATCCTCCCGACCACCCCCCGGCCCGGCGACGCCACAGCCCAGCAGGTCGCCGGCGACGTCGGCGCAGCACGCGATGCGGGCCTCGACCTGCTCCGCGTCATCGCGCACATCGCCCGTCCGGAGCTCTACGACGCGGCCGACGAACTCGGCGTCCTTCTGTGGCAGGAAATGCCGCTGCGCGGCGTCATGGCTCGCGGCGTACGCGGGCAGGCGACCCGACAGGCCCGCGAGGCCGTCGACCTGCTCGCGCACCACCCGTCACTCGCCGTGTGGTGTGTCCACGACGAACCGTTTCGTCGGCCCACGCCGCCCACCGCGACACCGCCGGTCGTGGGCCAGCAACCGCCATCGTGGAACCGCGACGTGCTCGATCGCTCGATCAAGCGGGTGCTCACCCGCACCGACGGCTCGCGTCCCGTCATCTCCCACACCGCCGTGCCGCCCCACTTCCCGTCGTTCGACGGCACGACCAGCCATCTGTGGTTCGGATGGCACGACGGTCGGGCCGGCGACCTGGCCGCCGCCGCGGCCCGGGTGCCGCGGATGGCCCGCTTCGTGACGGCGTTCGGCGCCGCGTCGGTCGACCCCGGAAACGACCTCGTGGTGGACCCACGCTGGCCCGCGATCGACTGGGAGGCGCTGGCCGACGCGGTCGGCGCACCGGTCGGGTCACTGCATCATCTCGTGCCACCGACGGGCGTCGAGGACGGCTCGACGTGGGCCACGCTCACCCAGGTTGCGCAGGCCGAGGTCGTCCGCACCAGCATCGAGTTGCTACGCCGGCTCAAGTACCGCCCGACCGGCGGCTTCGCCCAGTTCTATCTGGCAGATCCGTCGCCCGCCGGCGGGTTCGGCGTGCTCGACCACGATCGGCGCCCGAAGCCCGCGTGGCAGGCGCTCGTGGACGCCTGTCGGCCGGTCATCGTGGTCGCCGACCCGCTCCCGGCGGTTGCACATCGAGGCGAAGCGCTGACCGTCGCGATCCATGTCGTGTCCGACCGGCGCGAGGCGATCGAGGACGCCGTCGTACGCGCGACCGTGCGCTCCCAGGACGGCGTCGGCGAGACGATCGACGAGCAGACGCAGGGGTGGGGCGGTGCGATCGCACCCGACGAATGCTCGCGCATCGGCGACCTCTCGTTCGTCGTTCCCGACGGGACGGACCGCATCGTGGTCGACCTCGATCTCACCGGCACCGACCTCTCGGTGACGAACCGCTACTCCGCTCCGGTGAGGTAGCCGCGGCCGAAGTGGGCCGCGACTGCGCCGGGCAAGTACCGTGCGCGAGTACTCGCGTGAGCAGAAAGTGCATCGGAATGGCACAGGCAACATCACCGTCGCGTCACGACGTGGAACCGGTCCGAAAGCGACCCCCACAGCTCCCGTGGCCGCTGAACATCTACCAAACCGCCATCGGCAAGAAGTACGTGATGGCGATCACCGGCATCGGGCTCCTCGGCTACGTCGTCGTGCACATGATCGGCAATCTCCATCTGTACGAGGGCCCCTACCAGGTGCACGCGTATGCAGAGGCGTTGCGTGACCTCGGTGGTCACCTCGCCCCTCGCACCTTTCTGTTGTGGGTGATGCGTCTCGGCCTCCTCGGGATGTTCGTCGCCCACATCCACAGCGCGTGGTCGCTGACCCGGATCAGCCACAAGGCGGACAGCGCCTACGTCGGCACCCGCACCTACACGGCCGCCAACTTCGCCAGCCGCACCATGCGCTGGACCGGGCCGATCATCCTGCTCTACGTCCTCTTCCACCTGGCCGACCTCACGTGGGGCTGGGTGGACGACGACTGGGTGCGGGGCGACCCGTATCACAACGTCTACAGCTCGATGAGCGCCGTCCCCATCGCGCTCATCTACATCGTCGCCAACATCGCCGTCGCCGTTCACATCTTCCACGGCGCCTGGTCGATGTTCCAGAGCCTCGGCATCAACAACCCCAAGTACAACTCGCTGCGGCGCGGCTTCGCCCAGGGTCTCGCCGGGTTGATCCTCGTCGGCAACCTGAGCTTCCCGCTCGCCGTGCAGTTCGGTCTGATCGACGAGGACAACCGGGCCGACCCGATCGGGTTCACCCACGACGTGATCGACGCCGATGTCGACCACAGCGAAGGAGGAGGCGACTGATGGTCACCCTCGACGCCAAGATCCCGGACGGCCCCATCGCCGAGAAGTGGGACAACCACAAGTTCTCGGTGAAGCTCGTCAACCCGGCCAACAAGCGCAAGTTCGAGGTCATCGTCGTGGGCACCGGGCTCGCCGGCGCCTCGGCCGCCGCCTCGCTCGCCGAGCTCGGCTACAACGTGAAGGTCTTCACGTTCCACGACTCACCCCGTCGTGCCCACTCGATCGCCGCTCAGGGCGGCATCAACGCCGCGAAGAACTATCGCAACGACGGCGACTCGGTGCATCGCCTCTTCTACGACACGGTCAAGGGCGGCGACTACCGCTCCCGTGAGGCCAACGTCCACCGCCTCGCCCAGGTGTCGGTCAACATCATCGACCAGTGCGCCGCGCAGGGCGTGCCGTTCGCCCGCGAGTACGGCGGCCTGCTCGCCAACCGTTCGTTCGGCGGCGCTCAGGTGAGCCGCACGTTCTACGCCAGGGGCCAGACCGGCCAGCAGCTGCTGCTCGGCGCTTATCAGGCCCTCGCCGCTCAGATCGCAGCCGGCAAGGTCACCCTGTACAACCGCTCCGACGTGCTCGACATCGTCACGAAGGACGGTGAGGCGTGCGGCATCATCACCCGCGACATGCTGTCCGGCGAAGTCCATGCCCACAGCGGCCACGCCGTCGTGCTGGCCACGGGCGGCTACGGCAACGTCTACTACCTGTCCACCAACGCGATGGCGTCCAACGTCACCGCAGCGTGGCGGGCCCATCGCAAGGGCGCCCTGTTCGCGAACCCCTGCTACACGCAGATCCACCCGACCTGCATCCCGGCAAGCGACGAGTTCCAGTCGAAGCTGACGCTGATGTCCGAGTCGCTGCGCAACGACGGACGCATCTGGGTCCCCAGCGGGATGGACGACGCACGCGCCGCGGCCGAGATCCCCGAGGACGAGCGCTACTACTACCTCGAGGAGAAGTACCCGAGCTTCGGCAACCTCGTCCCACGGGACGTGGCGAGTCGCAACGCGAAGACCGTCGTCGACGAGGGCCGCGGCGTCGGCCCGCTGAAGAACGGCGTCTACCTCGACTTCGCCGCCGCCATCGAGCGCGACGGCGTCGAGGCGGTGAAGGAGCGCTACGGGAACCTGTTCGACATGTACGAACGGATCACCGGCGAGGATCCGTACCAGCGGCCCATGCGCATCTACCCCGCCACCCACTACACGATGGGTGGCCTCTGGGTGGACTACAACCTGATGACCACCGTGCCGGGCCTCTACGCACTCGGCGAAGCCAACTTCTCCGACCATGGCGCGAACCGGCTCGGTGCGTCCGCCCTCATGCAGGGTCTGGCCGACGGCTACTTCGTCCTGCCCTACACGATCGGCGACTATCTGGCGCCGAAGCTCGGCGACACGCCGGTGCCGACCGACGATCCCGTGTTCGGCAACGCGCTCAGCACGATCGCCGAGAAGAACCGCCAGTGGACCGACAAGCGGGGCACCCACGGTGTCGAGCACTACCACCGTGAGCTCGGCAAGATCGTCTGGGAGTACTGCGGCATGGCCCGCAACGAGGCCGGCCTCCAGAAGGCGCTCTCGGAGATCCCGGCCCTGCGCGACGAGTTCCGCAAGAACGTCAAGGTCCTCGGCTCCGGCGAGGGCATCAACACGATGCTCGAGAAGGTCAACCGGGTCGACGACTTCATGGAGTTCGCCGAGCTGAAGGTCCGCGACGCGTTGCACCGTCGTGAGAGTTGCGGCGGACACTTCCGTGAGGAGTCGCAGACGCCCGAAGGGGAGGCGCTGCGCGACGACGAGAACTTCGCCTACGTCGGTGCGTGGGAATGGAAGGGCGAGGACAACGAGCCGACCCTCCACAAGGAAGACCTCGAATTCGAAACCGTCCAGCTGACCCAGCGCAGCTACAAGTAGAGGGCTGAGAGACATGAGCAACATGCTGAACCTCAAGCTGAAGATCTGGCGCCAGGACGGCCCGCACTCACAGGGTGCGTTCCTCGACGTCGAAGCCAACGACATTCCCGAGGACGCGTCGTTCCTCGAGATGCTCGACGTGGTCAACGAGCGCCTGATCGCCGACGACGTCGAGCCCATCACGTTCGGCCACGACTGTCGTGAAGGCATCTGCGGCACCTGTGGCGTGATGATCAACGGTCAGGCGCACGGTCCGGAGAAGGCCACCGCGACGTGCCAGCTCCACATGCGCAAGTTCAACGACGGCGACGAGATCGTCATCGAGCCGTGGAAGGCGCAGGCGTTCCCGGTGCTGAAGGACCTGATGGTCGACCGCCGCGCGTTCGATCGCATCGTCGAGGCGGGCGGCTACATCTCCGTGCCGACCGGCACTCCCCAGGACGCCAACGCGACTCTCGTCCCGAAGGAGGTCGCCGACACGGCGATGGACGCCGCGGCATGCATCGGCTGTGGCGCCTGCGTGGCGGCCTGCCCGAACTCCGCCGCCCAGCTCTTCACCTCCGCCAAGCTCGGCCACCTCAACGTGCTGCCCCAGGGCCAGTCCGAGCGGTGGAAGCGCACGGAGGCCATGGTCGAAACCATGGAGGACTTCTTCGGCTCGTGCACGAACCACGGCGAATGCCACGACGCGTGCCCGAAGGAGATCAGCCTCGACTTCATCGCGTTCATGAACCGCGACTACGTCAAGGCGAAGATCAAGAACCGCTCGCTGGCCTCGCAGTAGGAGGTCGGCTCGGTGGCCGGCCGTTCGCCGGCCACCCGAGCGTTCAGCAGCTCGATCCGAACGGATTGATGTTCGTGTCGCCCGTGACGGCCGTGCCGTCAGGTCGCTCGCCGGACAGTGTGAGCGACTCGGAGTCGCACGCCAGGCCGGCGGCGTCGAGGTCCACGAGCGCGACGCCGATTCCCCAGAACGAGAACAGATGCTCGATCGGGACGCCGGTGCCGTCATCGACGCCCACCGTCACCGAGTCGATGTCGACGTCCCAGGCGGCGAACACCACGATCGCAGGCTGGCTGGAGTCGACCCGGACCAGGTCCCACAGGGTGAAGACGTCGAACGCGATCTCCTCCGGCGGGTTCTCCGTCGGGCAGCCGTAGGCCGAGTCACCGATGGTGAGCGGGATCGCGACGGCCTCGAGCTCATTGAAGTCGAACGAGTAGGCGTAGAGCACGTCACCGTCGCCATAGCCGGACGGGGTCGGCAGCGTGGCCTCGCCCAGGAACTGGTAGCCACCGCCCGACGGTCCGGCGTAGAGGATCGGGATCTCGAAGGTCAGGAGCTCGTTCGTGCGATCGATCGCATCCTGGGCCGTACCGTAGATCGGCAGGAGCTGCGGACTGGTGCCGGGGTACTCCTCGCCGATGGCGAACCCGAAGCTCGGATAGAACGAGTCGAAGCTGTCGGACTGGTGGACCAGCTCGAATCCCAGAGCGATCTCGTCGGCGCAGACCGAGACGTCGTCGCCATAGGTCGTGACGTCGGACGCGCCCCGGATCCAGCGGGCCGACGCGGTCGTGGTGAGCGAGCCGAGCACGGCAAAGATGATCAGGGTTCCCACCGCGAGGCGCGATCGGACTCGGGTGCGTGTTGTCGTGGCCATGTTTTCCTCCGCCATTGTGTTCGTCAGAATTGTGTTCCTCGAACGTTCCTTCCCGAGAACGTATTCGCGCAGAGAGCGCGGGACAAGCGCGCTCGGCGTGACGGGCCGCGCCCCTCCCCTGCGTTCTGGGCGAACAGAGGACCGGAATCCGCGCCCCCGTTCACCCAGAACGGGTGGTGGTCGGGAGGGCACGGGTGAGGCGCTCGAGCAGGGACGCCACATCGACCTCCTCGACGTCGGGGGCCGGATTGAAGGCGGGGACCTCCGGTAGCCGGCCCACATAGGGGCGCAGTCGCTCGCGCAACGCGGGCGGCGCACCCGCGGCGACGACTGCCCCGCCAAGACGCTCGGCGCGGGATCGGCGCGACTCGGTCGGGTACAGGACCGCCAGCGCGTCGGCGATCTGAAACGCCGAGGCGGGCGCGGCGCCGGCGTCCTCGAGCGCATCCAGCTCCGCCTCGATCACCTGTGGGTCCTCCCCCACGCGCAGGCGCCACTGGGCGAGATCGACACGACGCTCCTCGTCGTGCTCCTCCGTCGAATACGCGTCGACAGCTTCGATCGCAGCCCTGAAATCACCGGCGCGGGCCCGCGCCCTCGCCCGGAGGTAGGCGATCTCCTCATTCATCGCATCGATCCCGAGCCGGGCCGCCGTTCGCGCCGCCCCGTCGAGCAGGGCGTCCGCCTCGGCCAGCGAGTCGGCCACCGGGGCGACGGCGGCGAGGATCTCACCCACGGTCGCCAGGTCGCCGAGCGCGAGCGCCCGATCGGCCGCGGCGAGCCCGAGTCGTCGGGCACCCTCGCGGTCACCGAAGTCACCACGGATGAACACCTCGTTGCCGCGGATGCAGCGCACGATCGCCCGCTCGTGTCCGATGTGTTCGAACCAGTCGGCGCCTCTGTCCAGCCAGGCGAGTGAGGACACGACGTCGCCGCGCTCGTAGTGGATCCCCGCCAGGTCGGCCGCGAACAGACCCGCGTACATGAGGTCGCCGGCCGACGCGTAGTCGTCGACGACCTGCTCGTAGCGGCTCGCGGCGGCCTCCAGGTCGCCGCGCATCCACAGCAGGCAGGCCAGGAACGGAATCGGCCGAGCGACGACATGACCGGGACCGAGCTCATCGACCAGGCTCGTCTGGAGCGACTCGACCGCCTCGGCACGATCCATGTCGCCGAGCATGGTCGCGACGTCGGCCGCGACCTCCATCGAATCGCGGACCAGGGCCCAATCCTTGCGCTCGATTGCGTCGGCGATGACACGGTCGATCCGGTCGAACCCGTCCGACCCGCCACGGGCGATCTCCACCCGTCCGAG
>BQJV01000067.1 GCA_021604885.1 Acidimicrobiales bacterium | reverse complement strand
CCGCGGCGCGATCGCCCAAGGCCACGACCACGGCCAGCGCGAGAATGGCCATTCCGGCAAGCCCGCTGACCAGCAATCGGCCCGGGTCTCGGTGACGCAGCGTGACAACCACCTGTCACCTTTCCTACTATCGGGTAACTCGAACACGGAGGATCCACCCATGCGTACCACGACTCGATCCGCGCATCGATGGCTGGGCGTCCTAGCGCTGATCATGCTGTTCGCGACCAGCTGCTACACGGACGACGCCGCCACCCACCAAGCCAACGATCCGCATTCGCGACCGTGGTGGTGCATGAGCACCGGCGACGGCGGGCACCATGTGGATCCGGCCTACCACGGCATGACCAAGGGCATGTTGAGTTGGGAGGACTGCACGTTGAACTCGGTGGGGTTCGATCTCGCGATCGCCTACGCCCAGCAGTGGCCGACACTCGGTGATGCTGAGGCCGACGGCTGGCATCGTGCCGTCACCTATGTCGAAGGCATGGGCACCCATCACGTGCGGCTCGAGGGCTTCGACCCGACCGGTCCGGGCTTCGATCCGGACAATCCCTCGTTCCCGGGCACGGCGATCGACGACTACTTCACCGCGGCACAACCCGAGTTCCTGATGTACGACGGCAACGGCGCGGACGCCGAGCTGACCGGGTTCGCCTGGTTCTTCGAGTCGGACTCCACCACGCCGCCGGAGGGCTTCGGGGGTGACAACGACTGGTGGCATCGCCACGAGAGCCTGTGCTTCACCAACAGCTCGTGGCAGGTCGTCGGCGAGAACGTCTCGGACACGGTGTGCAGCAACCGGGGCGGCACGAACCTCGACCTGTCCAACTTCTGGATGCTCCACGCATGGATCATCGATCCGTGGACGGTCCAGTTCGACGTGTTCGCGAACCACCACCCGTGCCTGCACCAGTCCGGTCCCGCCGTCCCCGGCGACGGTGACCCGTGCTGGGAGGAAGCCCACAGTGGTGGAGGCCACAGCGAGCACTGACCCGCCGCGGGACGCGGCCCGGGTGACATGATCCGGGCATGATGTTTCTCGCACAACCACCCTCGAGCGACGGCGCAGACCAACTGCTCGCCGACGACCGGAAGTACATGGGCTTCGAGATGAACGTCTCGACCCTGTGGTCCTGGCAACCCGAGAGCAACATGACGCTGATGGACCTCATGGGGTCGGTCTCGGCCGGTCTCTCCATGCGCGAACGAGGAATCCTCGTCGCCGCGACCGCGGCGACCATTGAGGACTCCTACTGCTCGCTCGCATGGGGCGGGAAGCTCGCCAAGGAGGCCGACGGCGAGTTCGCCGCCGCCGTGTTGCGGGGCGACGACGCCGATCTGACCGATCAGGAGACTGCACTCGCCCAGTGGGCGCGGAAGGTCGCGTCGAACGCCAACGGCACCACCCAGGCCGACGTGGACGACCTCCGCGCCGCGGGGTTCGACGACGCCGCGATCTTCGGGATCACGGCGTTCGTCGGACTACGCATCGCGTTCTCGAAGATCAACGGCGCCCTCGGCGTGCGGCCCGACTCGGAGCTGCGGAGCTTCTCGCCGCCGGCGGTCATCGAGGCCGTCGACTTCGGGCGACCGATCGCCGACGACTGAGCGGCTGCGCACCCCCGACAGGACTCGAACCTGCAACCTGCGAGGTAGAAGCTCGCTGCTCTATCCAGTTGAGCTACGGGGGCGAGATAAGGGTAGGCCGCACGCCGTCCGGCCCGGTACACTCTTGCGCTGCCGGGCCCTCCGGGTTCGGCACATCGTTCGGCCTCGGCCGGCATGGTGGGCGTAGCTCAGTTGGTTAGAGCGCCTGGTTGTGGTCCAGGAGGTCGGGGGTTCGAATCCCCTCGTTCACCCGTAGAATTTCTCCTCGGAGCAATTCCTGCACCTCTAGCTCAATTGGTAGAGCATCGGACTCTTAATCCGCAGGTTCTGGGTTCGAGTCCCAGGGGGTGTACCACTGCAAACCCCAGGTCACGCTCGTTCTGCGGGCGGCCTGGGGTTTCGATGTTTTCCTGCTGCCACGCGGTTGCCTATGGTTGCCCAGCGGTTGCCGGGGAGGCGCTATGGCGCGTTGGTTTCCAAATCGACGAGGATCGCCGGCGCAGCCTGACATCGATCGCGCGGTCGTCGACGCGGCGCTCAGGGCCGTCGCGACGCTGGTCGACGAGGAGTCGGCGTTTCGGGCTGCAGGACGGGCGGCAGCGCAACAACTCGGCCCTGGTTCGATCCCGGCATTGGCTCGGCGATTCCACGATCCGCCGGACGCCCCGGAGGGCTGGGGCAATGAGGAGCGTGGTCTGGGTGCGTGGCTCGAGGCATGGCAGCTTGCGATCTTCGAGACCTTCTACTGTTGCGGCGAGGAGGCGTACCCGGTTGTTCATTCCTCGGCGTACGGCGACTACGACTGGACACAGGCAAATGCGATCGAGGTCCTGTGCCGATTGGCTGCCGACGATGTCCGGCGCGACGAGATACTCAACGAGTTCAGAGCGAATTTCCCAGAGGTGAGATGGGAAGCACAGGTGAACGCCGTCGGGCTGCTTCTTCGCCAGGCGGCGGACCGCCCCGCGCTCGCAAGGGTGCTCGACGAGCTCGTGGACGTCGAGAGCTACGGCGATGCCGTCGCTTACTGGTCAGGCCAAGAAAGCTGAGACCGACGGTGCCAGGGCGACGGTCCGCAGTCGGCTGTCGGGCTACCGTCTCGTTCAGCGGGTAGGAGGCTACGTGGCCGAGGGCGACGATCTGTTGGTGGGCATGGAACGCGCGGTCGCTGACGCACCCGAGAACGTTGCGCTCCGGCTGCACCTGGTCGATCTCCTGCTGGACGCGGATCGCCCTGCGGCCGCATTGGGGCATATCGAAACGATTCTTCGTCTCGAACCCGACGACGAGCGCGTGTGGGACGTGCGACGGCGAGCAGAAGCGGCGCTCGGTATCGGTGAAGAGAGCAATACCGCGGACACTGCACCGAGTTCCTCCGACCGAGATCTCGACGAACAGTCGCTGCGGGAACCGATCACGAGCGGCGACGAGGCCGACCCGCTGTTCGACATCGTTCGCCCCGAGGTGACCCTCGCCGACGTCGCCGGAATGGAGACGGTCAAAGAACGGTTGCGTCTCGCGTTTCTCGAGCCGATGCGCAACGAGGAACTGCGCACCATGTACGGCAAGACACTGCGAGCCGGGTTGTTGCTCTACGGCCCTCCGGGCTGCGGCAAGACGTATCTGGCCAAGGCCCTCGCCGGTGAGTTGGGCCTCTACTTCCTGTCGGTGGGGATCAACGACGTATTGGACATGTGGGTCGGTTCTTCCGAACGCAATCTCCACGAGATCTTCGAATCCGCTCGACAGATGGCTCCGGCAGTGGTGTTCATCGACGAGATCGATGCGATCGGTCATCGCCGATCGAAGTTCCGAGCCGACAGCGCCGGTCGCAATGTCGTCAACCAACTGCTGTCGGAGCTCGACGGCGTGGAGTCCACCAGCGAAGGAGTCCTCGTCGTTGCTGCAACCAATCAGCCGTGGGATGTCGATCCCGCGCTGCGCCGTCCGGGTCGCTTCGATCGGGTCCTGCTCGTATTGCCACCGGACCGAGAAGCTCGCCATGCGATCGTGACCGCCGCACTCGAAGATCGCCCCGCCGACACGCTGGACATCGATCGAGTTGCAGCGTCGACAGACGGCTACTCCGGTGCCGACCTCGTGCATGTGGTCGAGACCGCGACCGAGCACGCGTTGGCCGATTCGATCCGCACGGGGGCCGCGCGCCGGATCAACCAGTCTGACCTCGATCGCGCGCTCGGAGAGGTCCGCGCGTCGACCGAGGCGTGGTTTCGTACCGCGAAGAACCACGCACAGTTCGCGAACGACAACGGCATCTTCGATGACCTGCTCGACTACATCAGAGCTCGTCGGCTCTGACCATCCTCGATGAGCTACACAGATGACGGCTTCGATCCGCTGGATGCACTTCTGGCTCGAACTGATCGCCTCGCTGAAGTCGGCCGCCTCGACGACGCGCTCGCGACGGTTCACGAGGCGCTCTCACTGAACCCCGACTCCGAGGATGCTCTCGCTCTGCGGGCCGGGCTTCTCGTCGACCTCGACCGCCCCAGCGATGCCAGGGCTGCCACGGCCGACATCTTCCGGGTGAACCCCGAGTCCGCCCAAGGCTGGCTGCTGCATGCCCAGGTCCTCCACCTCATCCCAGCCACACCCACCGCGAGAATCGAAGCCGCGGAGCGCGCGGTCGCGCTCAACCCTGAGCGAGCGTTCGCCTCGTACCTCCTCTGCGCGACGCTCCTCGATCAGCGACGAAGACCGGAGGCCGGCGAGGTGGTCACATCGATGTTCGCCCGGTTCCCCGACAGCCAACTCGCCCATCTGGCCGCGGCCGAGGTCGAGCTCTACGACGCTTCCCAGCCGACACTGTCGCGTAGGCAGACGCGGGGTTTATTGGTCGCGATCGTTCTGACCCTCGGATGGATTCTCCCCGCCGTTGCGGTGGTCTGGGCCTACCATCGCCACCGACGTCACAAGATTGCTCAACGCGCGGACCAACACCTCCACCGCGCGCTGGCGATCAACTCCGATGACGCCTTCATTCTCAAGAAGCTCGCGAACAGCCCCGCCATCGCGCACCGGCCTGCACGCCAGGTCGACTACTTCGTCCGCGCCGGCAGCTCTGACCCGAACAGCGTCGATGGCTCCAGACTCGTAACCGCTATCGGTGTCGCGGCCATCGCGACCGGAATCGTGCTCGTCGTCGTGGTGCTGATGATCGCTGCTGCGCTCTTCGATCTGGTCGCTCAGGACCGGCTCGGGTTCGGGTGGGCAGCCTCCCTCACGTACACAGCAACAGCCATCGCAACCCTTTCGACGGTCGCGGTCTGGTACGCATTGAGCCGCCCACTGCCGCCGGGCCTCAGAGCGGACCTCGCAGGACGGCGTCTGCCGGCCGCCATTGCGGTCATGATCACCGCGACAATCGCCCTGGTGGGATTCAGCGCACCGACCAATCCGACGAGCGCGTACTACCCCGCCGCATCTGCACGCCCCAATTCTTGGCATCTCCTGTGCAGCGCGGCGACTCTCACGATGGCGGTGCCCTCGGTTGCCATTGCGGTCCGGGCCCGCCCGTGGATCCGGCGTCGAAGGCAGCGCGGTCTCTAGTCGCACCTTCTCGCGATGTCGGCGCTGGTGCGCGAGCTCATCGAGCACTACCGTCCCAGTCTGGGGGAATCCGTGGGGTTAGATCGTCGGGGCAAGCGGGAGAAGGCGGCTCGTCGCACACTTGCGGTTTTTCTCGCTTGCGCGAGCATCTGTTCAGCCTGCGGCGGCACGGGCGACAACGCGCTTGGTGACACGGGCGGGGACCAGTCTCCGGCGCCCGACCAAATGCTCACGGCCGACGAGGCGTTCGCCCCAGACTTGCTCGAATTGTTGACCAACGGCGGGCTCCTCGGACCAGCGGAGGGGGAATCCGTACGAGGTGGTCCCGTCGCGACCGGTCCGACGGGTCTGGTCTTCGGCGACTCCACGGACCGGTCCGGCCTCAGTCTCCTGAACGCGGAAGTCATCGGTGAGACGTGGACAGAGGAAGACGGCCTCTACTTTCCGGAGACCGAGGACATGGCCGCCGCGCCGATGTACTTCACAGACGGCACTGAGGTCGCTGGCTGGGTAGTCGCGGCCGCCGGGGTTTGGATGTCGATGGTCGACGTCGACGGTGATGGTACGACAGACTTCGCATTCACGAATCGGCCGATCGCGGCCGACCTTGTCGCCGAGCCTGCGCGATTTGTGTACGCGCATTCTTCGCTCGGAAGCGATGACTTGACGCATGTCCTGACACAGGGCTGGTCGGCAGCGTGCCCGCACGCCTCAGCGGCGACAGGCTGGCACGTCGTGCAGGTCGACTGCGATCCAGCAGAGCTTGCGACCGACGACGAATCAGCATCCTCTTCAAGCGACGGCTCCGTCGTTCACCTGGCCACCCGGCAGGGGCGGAACGGGGCCGATTTCAGCAGATCTCTCGGCAGCGCCTCGCCGAGGACCGCCGCGTTGTTTCAACAAGTTGGGCCAGCGAGGGGAGTGCAGTGCGCGTTTAGCGCTCAAGAGCTCAGCCAGGCGTCAGGTGACGCCCGCCGCAAGGCGGAGGAGATTCAGGAGCACGCCGAGCGGCTCCTCGTCGCGATCGACGACGTGAAGGACTTCCCTGCTGTCAAGCTCGCTGACACGGTCAAGAAGGCTCGCACAATCCTGATAGGGGCGGGCTGGGTATTCGGTGAAGCGGGTTTGATCGCATTCGCCACGGGCCCGGCGGCGGTGCAACTCGCGGCAACATTCGTCGCGTCCTTTAGTGGCACGCTGACTCTCGAGGAGTGGTACTACGAGTGGCAAGAGGCCCGCTTTGGGCCAGCCATCCCGCTTCTCGCCGAGAGTGAGCAGTCGGCACAGCTTGGGCGAACGCTCGAGGCCCGGGGGGCGATTGGCGCGGCCGTCGAATCGATGGCTGTCGGCTTTCTTAGCCGAGAGGACGCACGCTGGGGAGGCGGCGGTGGAACGCAGCTGTCGCAGTGCCCCATCGGGCTCAGCGCGCATCAGCCGTTCCTCGCGCGAACCGATCGCACCTGGTTCGTCGCCGGCTCAGGCGCACAGGACTCGATCCAGTTCAGGCCAACCGCCGGAAGCGCCTGTCCGGACATGCCGTGCAAGAGCGATGCGACCGTTCAACTCGGGAGTCAGGCATTCGAACTCGAGGTCGCGCACTTGCCAACGGGTGGATTCGGCGGTGCCTCGGAAGGCTCTGGAGTCACCGTTCCGTGCGTCTCGGACGAGTATGGAATAACGATCGACGACTTCTACGAGGTGGAGGTCGGCGTCGTAGGTGAGCTGCTCCTGACCGACCCGAAGTTGGTCCTCTTCGGAGGTGAATCCGGGTGGCCCTACGCGAACGCCGGGTCGATCACGATTACGATCACCTCGACGGCAATCAATCCAGGGCCCGTCGGCCGCGAGTACAACAACTCAACGGTCTCCATTGAGTGCGACGACGAGCGCCAGCAGACCCGAGGAGGCGAGCTTCTCCCGTGACCAGGCGGGTACTCGCCGGACTGATCACTGGTGCGCTGATAGCCGTACTCGTGATGCCACGCATCATTGCCTCGCCGGCGTCCGCACAAGCCGCCGGAGACGACCCATGTGACGAGGAAGGCACGGACACCGGCGGGCCGGTTCTCGACTTCCTGACGACCGGTTCGCAGGGAGCGGCTGCGGTGGAATCCGTGCTCACGGCCCTGGATGAGGACCGTCCCGGCCTCACGAATCGACTCGGCGAGGTTCGGGTCCAAGATGTCGACGATCCGGATCGTCCCGAGCCTGTCGGGGCCGATATCACCGTTGCGCTCGGGCTGGGAGGGGATGACCTCGCTGGAATCGATGATGCCATCTCGGTGGCGCCCCGCGACGCGACTTCTGCTGGCGAATTCTATGTGCTCACGGACGCCGACGCCGCCACCGCTCGCCCGCTCGACCTCGTGATCGGCGCCGTTCCTCAGCCGAACGCAACCGCCTTCGCCGACCAGCACCCATCCATCGAATGGTCGGCAGCGCAGTCGTATGAAGAACTGATCGCCGCGGTCGAGGACACCGGACCGGTTTCGTCGCGAGCCGGGCTCGATGGCTATCTCCAGGCCGGCTCGGAGGCGCGGAGCCAACTCGTGTCGACGATCGCGCAGGCAGCGACCGACGACGACCCCTGCGCCGATTCCGATCCGTCACGGTGCCCGAACGGGCCGTGTGGCGGAAGCTTCGGGCATCCGAACCTCGTGACCCTCGACGGGCTGTCGTTCGCGTTTCACGGCGCCGGGGACTTCGAGCTGGTGTCCTCCACGGTTGACGATCTGCGGATCGTCGTGCGGTTCAGCCGATTCGCCAACATGAGAAATGTCTCCTACAACCGAGCGATCTGGGTCGGCTGGAAAGGCGACGAGGTATCAGTCGGCGATTCCGGCCCCGAGACATCGATCGACCGGACGCCGTTCGACGGCGAAGACTCACCCGTCCGGGTCGACGGGGAGATCAGCGACGTCACCGATATGCAGTGGTCCACCACCGGCGCGTTGTCCGCTCGCCGGGATGGCAGCACCTATGTCATCGAGCTCTCCGATGGCTCCAGCATCACGGTCGGCACCGCGGTGGCCGGCGCGTTCAGCATCGAGCTCGCAGAGTCGAGGCGGGGGTCGACCACCGGGCTACTGGGCAACTCGAACGGCCAGATGGGCGATGACGGCATGACGAGCGACGGGAAGAACGTCGACCTTCATGACCCAGAGGCTCTCTATGGCGAGTTCGGGACATCGTGGCTGCTGGATCCCGATGACTCCCCGTTCCAGATGCCGCTGCATCCCGTCGATGATCAACCGATCTTCCCGCAGCAGCGACTCAGTCTGTCCGACCTGCGCGATCAGGATGTCGCGACGCCAGTGGACGACGCCCTCCGCATCTGCTCGCTCGCCGGCCTCGAACCGGGAGCGGGCCTGGAAGAGTGCGCCTTCGACATCGCGTTGACCGGCGACGAGGCCTGGGCTCTCGAGACCGCTTCGATTTCGGACCTCGTCGCGAGCGGCACGAACGTTGTCGCCGCAACGGCCGTTGCAGAAGACGAGGTGTCCATCGACCTGCCCTTCTCTGTCGCCGGCGGGGACGACGGACTCGGGGTTCTGTCGGACGGAAATGCCGCGGAGGACATGAGTTTCGAGCTGCCGCGACCTGGCCTGTTGCGGATCACCGAGTGCTCTGTCGAGAGCACTCGCACCGGGTTGACCGCGTATCTCTTCTCGCCGGAGTACGGGCTTCTCGCGCAGGAACCACTCAAGTCGTGTGACGGCTCACCCATCCGTCTCGTGACGCCAGGGATCTACGAGGTACGCGTGGCCGACGGAACCGGCTTCGGCGGGCGGTACTCTCTCTCACTCGACCTGCAGGACATCGGGCCCGTTCTCGCAAGCCCCGGCGTTGTCAGCTTGCGGCTCTCCGAACTCGCCCCGCTCGGGGACTGGGTGGTTGCAGATCCCGCCCACGCCTACCATGTCCGTATCGTGAACGGCGGTGGCCTCTGCGCGACCGGCGGCCTTGAGCTGGCCGCCCGCTCACTCGACGAGGCAGCTACGTTCGAGCCGGTTCCACTCGGTTGCGGCTTGGGTCAGTCGATGGTGTCCAGCGGCAACGAGCCCATGCTATTCACCGTCCGGGTGTCCGAGCAAGCGGCCCGCCAGATCGGCCTCGACCACGCAACACTCGTCGAGTCCGACGGCGAGCGGGCTGTCTCGCCAGGAAGGGTGGAGGCGACGTTGGTTGTGACACCAGTCGCGGACATGTCGACGAACGATCTCGACGTCGGTTTCGGAGACCAGGTGTCAATCGACATCTCCGCCGACGACGCGTTGAGAATCGCCGCGCCTGCCGGCGAGCTGACGGTCCTCATCGAATCGGTCGACTGCGCAAACCCGCTGACGCTCGAGTCTGCGCCCGTCACCCTCGCTCCTCTCGACGGAAGGGCTGGGCCTGTTCCGATCGCTATCGCTCCTCCACCCCCGGCGCCACCACCGCCGCTCCCTCCCGCTCTGCCGGGGGATGGTTCCAACCCAGACCCCGTCACTCCAACGGAGCCCGTACTGGTCCCAGATATCCCGGAGCGCCTCAGTGGCGTTCGAGTCGGCCTCGAGCCGCTCGACGGCTGCGGAGTCGTCCTACGACACCGCATCGGCGCAGAGGGCGTGCTGGGTCTGCGGCCTCGAGCTGGTGTCGACCCGTCAGCGGCGGCGACCGTCACGCTGGAGATGCAATGAGCCAAAAAGCCAGCTTCTGGAGCGTTCTGCTTGTCGTCGCGATGACCGCCTGCTCTCCGGCCGACGGCGACGGCGGCGCGGTGGCCGATGCGTTCAACGGCTCACCGCTCGAGGAAGCCGCCACGCGATTCGCATCGGTCGCATCCGGCATCTCGACGTCGGACTCGCCGTCGCTCGACGACGTCTCATCGTTCGGCCTGCTGCGCTCATGCCTGGGGACGGGAAACGCACGCTTCGTACTCGAGCTGGCAGAGATCGACACGGATGCGCTCGCCAACTCTCTCCTTCGCGTCGAATTGGACGGCCCAATTGCCGTACCCGAACAGACGGTCGACGGATGCGGCTAGCAGGGGCAGTTGTCCTGGTCGGGATGGCAAGTGCGCTCGTCCCCGCCGCAGAGGCTCAAACAACGGCGACGTGCACCGGCGCCGAGGTGATCTACGTCGCGAGTCCTGCGCACACACCGAGCCAGGCCGTCCACGACGCCGACCAGATACGCGCCGCCATTCGTTCCGACTTTCCGGAGGCCAGCAAGCTGGCGGAAGAATTCGTCGTGATCGCTCCGGCAGCAGCAGCGCGTGTGCGGCTCGCTGACACGGACTGGCAGGCGCCCGCGACCTTGGCGTCGGAGGGGATCGCGGATCACTTCGATGGCCTTGCTCCGACGACCGGCGACGGAACGGACGACGCGCTCCGTCTGGCGATCGATACGGAGGCCGCAGGATGGACAGACGCAGCCGAAGCCCAACTGCTCGAAGAACTCTCGGCCGCCGAGCGCCCGGTCGTCGTCATCGCCCTCGGTCGGGCTCAGGAAGCTGTCGGCGCCGTCGACGCACCCGTCGTGTTCGTCGGTCCACCAACGAGCACGGGCGATGCGCACACCGTACGACTCGCGCTCGATCCGGTGGCCCGGGCGCGGTCGGCCGCGGACATCGTCGACGAGGCGTCGACCGCC
>BQJV01000066.1 GCA_021604885.1 Acidimicrobiales bacterium | reverse complement strand
CGGAACCGGGCGACGCCGTGGCGGTCTCGGCCGGGTCATCGCCGTCGGGGAGAAGCGTGACCGCCGCCAGCATCGCAAGGACCACCAGGTTGAGCCGATTGAACGCCACGACGAGCCGGCGCGCGACGAGGAACGTCCGGTGTCCGCGCGTTTGGCTGCCGTTTGCCACGTCGTTCGCCTCCGAACTTCTCACCACGCGTGCTCAGAATACCACTCAGGGTGCTGGCGTGGGAAGCAGCAGCTTCCCCGGCTCGGATCGGCGGGCCCGGCGCCGGACGTCCCATTGCACCAGCGGTCGTTCGACCAGCCACCACGACGCGGCGGTCGCCGCGCCGGTCGCCAGGACCGCGACCCACAGAGGGATGTCGGAGCGGACGAAGACGTAGTGCCACAGGTAGATCCCGAAGGACACTTCGGCGATCCGCAGGAGGAGCCGGTTCTCGAGCCAGGCCGGGCCGGTCGCGGCGTACAGCAACACCAGTGCGGCGAGTGCGAGCGCGACGAAGCCACCCCACAGGACGAACCGACCACTGTCGCCGAAGACCGGCAGCAACATGAGGCCGAGCAGAGCCGGCAACGCCCACGCCACCGCCACCCGCGGGGCTCGGGGCCGGGCAACGGCCAGGAATGCCCCGACGAACAAGGCGGCGGCGTTCGTGTCGGTGGCGTTGTAGACCCAGCCCGGCGACATGGTCTCGATCGCCACCACTCGCCAGATGATTGCCGCGACCGCGAGCACGCCGATGACCGGAGCGCGGCGTCGAGCCGGGATCGCGGCGATCACCAACGGCCACACCAGGTAGAACTGGGCGATGACCGCGATGAACCAGGTGTGGGTCAACCGGCCGAGCGCGACGCCCTCGGTGCGGGCGTAGTTGGCGTACAGACCGATCGACGGCTGGACCTGCGACCAGGCGGTTCCCACCGCGAGCAGCGCCAGGCAGACGACCGCGAGGGCGGGAACGATACGCAGTAGGCGCTTGCGGTAGAACGACCCGAGATCGAGCCGACCGGTGCGGTCGATCTCGACGCACAGCGACCCGGTGATCACGAAGCCGGAGAGCACGAAGAACAGCGGGACGCCCCAGTGGCCGGCCGGCACGAGCTCGTTGTCGATGTGATACGCGACGACCATCGCGATGGCGATGGTCCGCAAGCCATCCAGCGCAGTGATTCGGTTCACGATCAGCCGTCGTCAGACGACGACGGATCGCTGGCGAACCACCGTGCGGTCGCGTTGTACGCCATGTCGTGGCCCGCATCGAAATAGACGAGCGTCACCGAACCCGACTCCCGGGCGAAGACGGGAGCGGGGTCACCGGGGCCGAAGTACGTCTCGGTCGAGCTCCAGTCCGGCAGGTGGCCGGGCACGATTCCGCGACCGAAGAGGTCCACGTCCGCGATGCTGAGGCGATCCTCCGGATCCGCCAACGGGTTGAACACCTTCGCAGCGCCTGCGGGATGCACGAACGGATCCCGGATTCCCTGGGCGATGAAGACCGGGACCTCGTTCTCCCGAGCGTTGTCCAGATAGGTGATCGGACTCCGCTTCAGGCACTCGTCGCGGGCCGCGCCGCCCACCGTCGGATTGCCTCCACAGGCCGCGGAGATGTGCGTCGCATAGGGGCGACCGTGGCGGCGGGAGAAGTCGTAGAACTCGACGAGGTTCTGGGGCGGGCCCCACGCGGCGACCGCCGTGACCTTGTCGGGGTGCCGGCCGGCGAGGAGGAGCGCCATCATCCCGCCGCCGGAGTAGCCGACGACATAGACGCGGTCGGCGTCGACGCCGGCCTGGGCGACGGCAAAGTCGATCGCATCGACGGCATCCTGGACGGCCACGTCGGAGCCGACGGCGGTGGCGTTGTCGTTGCGGCCTCGGAAGTCCGGCGCGATGACGGCCCACCCGTTCTCCTGGGCCCACATGGCGTAGGGAATGCCAGCGTGCTGGGTGTATCCCGCACTCCACGAGTGGAGGATCACCACCACCGGCTGATCGCCGTCGCCCGTCGACGGGAGCCAGAAGGCGGGCTGCTGGGCGCCGTCCGCCGTCGAGGGGATCCGGATGTCCTGGATCCCCGGCACCGACGATGTCCACCTCGACGAGCCGGTGGCGACGAAGCTGCTGAAGTCGCCGATGGTGTTGAGCCCGGCGAGCGAGTCGAACGTCTCACAACCGCGCCCCTCGGGGTCGACGACGACCGGGGGCGAGTTCTTGTAGCGGTAGAAGAACGTGGCCAGCTCACCCCTGGTGACCGGGTCGTTCGGTGAGAACGTGGTCCACGAGGTACCCGTGGTGAGGCCCTGGTCGAGCATCCACCCCACCGGTGTGACCTGCCACGCCTCGACCACGTCACGGAACCGCGCGGCGGACGGGGCGGCCGGAGCATCGGCGAGCCGATGGAGCAACACCGCCACTTGTCCGCGGGTCAGCAGATCGTCGGGCGAGTACGTCCTGCGGGTCGTGCCCGTGGTGATGCCGTTGTCGGCCATCCAGGACACGGCGTCCTGCTGCCACGGGGCCACGACATCGTCGAACCCATGGCCGGCAGCCGGCTCCGGGGAGCCTTCCATACGCCACATGAACGCGGCAGCCTGACCACGCGTCACCGGCGCGTCGGGGGCGAAGCACTCCGGAGACACGCCGTTGGTGATCTCGTTGTCGACCATCCACTGCACCGCTTCGGTGTAGAAGCTCTCCGGGCCGACGTCGCCGAACCCGGCCACGCCCGCGGCGGGCGACGGCATCGAGACCACGACCGACATCGCCAGCGCGGTCACCAGAGACACCGCCAGTGTTCGGCGCTTCATGCTGACACTCCCCTGTCGCGTGTCGACTCAGCTGCCGACAGCCGACGTGGTCGTCGGAGCCGGGGCCGGCTTGGCGGTCGTCGTGGTCGTCGTCGTGGTGGTGGTCGTGGTGGTGGTCGTCGTCGTGGTCGTCGATGTGGTGGTCGGCGCCGCAGTGGTCGTGGTCGACGCAACGGGGGCCGGCGTCCAGGTGAGCTGGAACCGGCAGGTGCCGTCGGCGTCGGACAGGGTCACGCCATCGCCGGCAGCGAGGGCGACGGCGGTCTCGCCGTCCGCGGTCGCGGCCGATCCGTCGGCGTGCTCCACGACGATGGCGCAGCTCGAGTTCGGCGCGAGAACGAGATCGAGCGTGCCGGCGTCGTCAGCAGCGATGGTGGCGGGAGCAGCGAAGAAGCAGTCCCGGGCGTCGGCCTCGATCGCCACGGAGACGCTCGTCGGAGCCGGGCCACAATCAGGGTCAGGCTCGACGATGCGCTCGGCCGCGGATGCCGGGTCGCTCTCGGCCGGCGCGTCGGCAGCTTGCTCACCGGCAGACCCGCACGAGGCGAGCAGCAGCAAGGCTGCAAACAACGCGGCGGCGGAGGCGGTTCCGCTCCACTGGCGGGTGAAACGAACGGGTTCGTTGGGAGTTCCTGGTGTCCTACGCATGCCCCGATCCATCGGTCGAGCGGAATTCGTCTTGAGGGACTTGCGTCGGGTCCGTCTCGTCGACGCCCGCGACGGTCGGCGGCGATCCATCCACCGGCGTAGGGTCGGAGCTGACCGAGGGGGCGACCGAGCATGATGGACTTCGCGGGTGATCCGACGACATCGAGGGGGGTGACCGAGCGCGGGTTCGCGATCGTGCACGACGGCCGGACGGTGCCTGGACTGCTCTGGACGCCCGAAGCGACGGACGGCCCCTCGCCCGTCGTTCTCATCGGCCACGGCGGCGGCGGCCACAAGCGCCAGCCTCACCTACTCGCGCTCGCCCGTCGACTCGTGCGACACCACGGCATCTGCGCCGTCGCCATCGACGGGCCCGCGCATGGCGAACGGATCCCGGCCGGCGGTGAGCCGACCACCAAGGAGCGCCGCGCCGCGATGCGCGACGGCGACGTCATCGACGAGATGATCGCCGACTGGAAGGCGACGCTCGACGCCGCGCTCACCCTCCCCGAGATCGACGGTGGCCCCGTCGGCTACTGGGGCCTCTCGATGGGCACGATCTTCGGCCTGCCGTTCGTCGCCCGTGAGCCGCGGGTGAATGCCGCGGTGCTCGGACTCATGGGGGTCGGCGGATTCATGGGTGACACGCTGCGCCCCTACGCCGCCGACATCCGATGCCCGGTGCTCTTCCTCCAGCAGCTCGACGACGAACTGATCCCCGCCGCCACGGTCGACGCGCTCTACGAGGCGCTCGCGACCAGCGACAAGGAACTGCATCGCAATCCCGGCGCGCATGCCGCCGTGCCGCCGGAGGAGTTCGACCTCACCGAGCAGTTCCTCGCCCAGCACCTTCGCTGACGAGTCGCCTCGGGTGGACACGTTTGGTACCCCTGGCCGCGCACTATGCGAACCCTGATCTCGCCCACACGGTGCGACGCCTCGAGCGATGACCGCACTGCGCGAGTCCGGGGTCGGCTGCGCTGTTGATGGAAGGGCCCGGTACTCTCGGCTGTCGAATGCACCGACTCACCAAGGACGCCGCGTGACCCGGCCCGATGATGCCGCAGCTGAGATGGACGCGACCGACCTCTACTACCTGACCCGACGTCTCCGGGCACTGCTCGAGCCGCAGATCGAGGCGGTGGGTGTCCCGAGCGTGTCCATTCCGCAACAGATCGTCTTCCGAGATGTCATCGAGTTCGCAGGGTCGACGGTCAAGGAGATCTCGGAGCGACGCCACATCGCCCAGTCGGTGGTGTCGAAAGCGATCGCCGACGGTCGGGAGATGGGGCTGCTCTCGACGAAGACGGACCCGGCGGACCGCCGGCGAGCGCAGATCTATCCGACCTCGCTCCTGAAGGACACCGTCTATGCGCGTCTCGGCACGGATGTCCGCGAGATCCTGGAGCCGGCTCTGGCGGGCATGACGTCTGCGCAGAAGGAATCGATCGTGCGGTCGCTCGCGGCGCTTCTCGAGGCGGTCAAGCGCAATGAGCTCCCGCCCTTGAACGCGCCCTGACACTGCGGTTGCGAGCCACCGGCGCCCATTTGTATCGTATGCGATGTAAATAGCAGGGACGGGACCGAGCCGTGTCCGCGAGGAGCGATGCAACATGTTCGAGTACTTCCCGGATCGCTACCCATGGTCGATGGCCGTCATCGGCGCGCTCGATCGCGGCGGAAACATGTCGGAGATCGACCGAATCTGCGCTCCCCTGGCGTCGTTCGCCCGATCTGGCGGGGAGGATGCGATCAATGCGTGGGTCGAGCGCTGGTCCACTGCCGCATACGAACTACGCGGCGCGGCCAGCGAACACCGTGACGCGGGGCGACACTCGACCGCAGCGGACCTCTCGGTTCGTGCCTCGTTGTACCTCGCCGTGGCGGAGGGTCAAGCGACGGCAACGACGCCGGGCGTTGATGCGATCTACCTCGACTCGCTGACCTGCTTCCGTGATGCAGTCCAGCACCTGCGTCCGGATGTCGAGTTCCTCTCGATCCCGTTCGCCGATGGCGAGATGCCGGCGATCTTCGTGCCGGCCCGCGGCGACGCGACCACTCCCCCGCCGTGCATCATCCACCTGAACGGGCTCGACTCGACCAAGGAGTCCGTGTATCTCCGGTGGGCCGAGACGATCTCGCATCGTGGGTACAGCTCGCTGTTCCTGGATCAACCCGGTAGCGGCGGAGCGCTTCGCCTCCACGGTCTGGCGGCGGTCGCCGATGCCGAGTCGTATGTGTCCGCAACGATCGACGTCCTCGAAGGTCGAGCTGACATCGACCCGGGCCGAATCGTCGTCCAGGGCCTCTCGATGGGCGGCTACGCCGCACCCCGCGCTGCGGCGTTCGAACACCGCCTGGCGGCCTGCACTGTGATCGGCGCGTTCTTCGATTGGATCGAGATCGCAGAGTTCTCACTCGCCAAGGGAGAGGAGTACGCCGACTCCACCACCGATCTCCCCGCTCGGCTGGCGTGGGTCGCCGGCGACAGCGACTTCATCACCGTCTTCAAGGAGTTCACTCTTCGACACGTCGCTCACCAGATCGCGTGCCCATTCCTGGTGGTCCAGGGGGGCCAAGATCGCCAGATTCCGCCCGACCACGGCGAGAAGACCGTGCGGGCCGCCACGAACAGCCCGCGTGCCGACCTCATCACATTCGACGACCATCTGGGGGGTGTCGAGCATTGCTCGATCGACAACCCTCAACGGGCCATCGCCGCCGTCTGCGACTGGCTCGACGAGGTGTTCGAACGCGTATGAGCTCCGCCGGACCGCGGGCCAGCAGCCAGGACTCGATGACCGCGGGGCACCCCGCCCGATGGCACCTGCTCGGCGGCGTCGTCGCCCTCTACTTCTGCTTCGGCGTCGTTCTCACCTCGATCGCCCCGATCCTGTCCGTCGTCCAGGACGACCTCGGGGCCAGCCGCTCCCAGATGGGCGTCATCTTGTCGTCGTGGGCGCTGGTGTTCATCTTCACCGCGCCGCTGGCGGGAAGGGCAATCGACCGAATCGGCCTCCCGGTCGGGCTGTTCTTCGCTGGACTGAGCATCGCGATATCTGCCGTCGCCCGGGCGCTCTCCCCGAGCACCGCCGTGCTCTGGTTTGCCGTGGCGCTCTTCGGCATCGGGGGCCCGCTGGTGTCAACCGGCGCGCCGGCGCTCGTCGCCCGCTTCTTCGCTGACGAACGGGAACGCCAACGGGCTGTCTCGATGTACGCCGTCGCTCCCGCGCTCGGCTCGGTGGCCGTGCTCGCGGCGACGAATCAGCTCCTGTTGCCCTGGCTCGGAAGCTGGCGTGCGGTCCTCGCCTTCGAGGCCGGCCTCACGGTCGCGGCCACGATCGGCTGGGCCTTGATCTCACGAACGGACAGCACCATCGGTCCGCCCAGTCGAACCACGCAGGCCGCTCGGACCTCCGGTGGAACCATGGCGTTGGCCCGAGACCGAGGCGTGCAAGCCGCCCTCGTGACGGCATTCCTCCTCTTCTTCCTCAACCACTCACTCAACACGTGGTACCCGACGCTGCTCGAGGACATCGGCGATCTGTCTCCCGATGCAGCATCGACCTGGGTCGCCGCATCGGTCGCCGTCGGAATCGGCGCGGCCCTCGGAGTGCCTCGCCTCGCGGCCGGGCGATCGTCCGCCACGACCCTCGCCGCGCTCGCCATCGCGACCACCGTCGGCCTCCTCGTAGTGGCCGCCGGACCGGGAATGACGATCGGCGCCGGCGCGCTCGTCGTCGGCCTACGCGGTGCGTTCATCCCCCTCGGCGCGATGTTGTTGTTGCAGACGCCAGCCGTCACGGCGGACAACGCCGGGACGGCGAATGGCATCTGGTTCGCCGCCGGCGAAGTGGGTGGGGTCAGCGGCCCCATCCTCATCGGGGTGCTGAGCGGCCAGTCGAGCGAGACGGCGTTGTACGCGATCGCCGTCGTCGGGGTCTGCGTCGCCGGTGCCATGGTCCCGTATCGGCGAGCGCGCTTCGCCACGGGGCCGGACCTCCAGTGATTGATACGCAAGTAATGCATCTCATAGGATTCACTTTCACCAGCGGATCACTGCAGGGAGAAACGAGATGAACGAGAGACGAGTTGGCTGGGCCACGGTGCTCCTCGTCGCTGCCGCGCTACTCGCGGCCGCTTGCGGGAGTGACGACGATGGCGACCCCACCTCCACGCCGACCACCAGCCACGACGAATTCTCTGAATCCACCACCACAGCGACACCGGACGGTGGCCAGACGACCGAGACGCCGGAGCTCACTGCCAGCTTCCGCGGGGTCACTGCCGAGAGCATTGCGGTCGGCGTCGTCGCCATCGACTACGTGCGCCTCGCGGAATTCGGCATCGACCTGAACCGAGGCGATGGCCGGGCCATGTTCGAGGCAGCGGTGGAAGCAATCAACGACCGAGGAGGGATCCACGGCCGCCGCCTCGACATCGTGACCGAGGCCTACCTCCCCGTGGGCAGCATCGAGGCCGACGAGATCTGCGTCCGACTCACTGAGGATCGAGAGTCGTTCATCGTCGTCGGCGAGTTCCGACTCGACGAAGCGCTCTGCTACACCGCGCTGAACGACACCGCGGTGGTGGCGCTCAGCGAGCAGAACCAGGATCGCATCGATCGCTCGACCGCCCCGTACGTTTCCGTCGCGGGCCAGATCGAAGCGGACGCGCAGATCTGGGTGGACACCGTCGTCGCATCGGGTGCGCTCGACGGCAAGAAGGTCGGTGTGATCGGCTTCGCCAGCGTCGACGAGGCGTTGTACCTCGCCATGGTCGCGGCCTTGCAGAACGCCGGGATCGACACCTTCGCGAGGTTGGTCGACGCGAACGACAACGACATCAACCAGAGCGTGGCCTCGGCTGAACTCGTGTTCGAGCTGTTTCGCGTCGAGGGCGTCGAGGTGACCATCAACGCCAACGTGCTCCCGGGGCCTATCGGCACCGCGGCCGAACAGGGCTATTCAACGACCTGGATGCAGATCCCGTACCTGAGCCCGGCCGCGTTCAGCAACGCAGAGATCGACTTCGACTATCTCGACGGCATGCTCGCTGTCACCCCGACGCCGGTCGGCACGACGGACCAACGCGCGGTGATGGACGATCCGCTCATGGTCGACTGTGTCGAGATGATCGAGTCGCGCACCGACGAGGTGATCGACTTCGCTCTCCATCCCGAGGTTCGCAATCTCTTCAGCGCCATGGACGCCTGCGCACTCGCGACCGTCCTCGAACTCGGACTCACCGCCGCGGGCCCGGAGCTGACCAACGAGACGCTTGCCGCCGGCTTCGAGTCGCTCGGCGAGTTCCCGCTCGCGGGCTACTTTTCCGCCGACCTTGGTCCCGGGGACCAGGGAGCCATCAACCCGAGCCAGATCGTTCGCTTCTCCGCAGACGAGGGGGCCTGGGTTCCCGTGGAGTAGACGGGCTCGAGCCGCCGAACGCCCGTCACTGGACCGCGAGGCCCGTGCACGCCTCCTGGACGACTCGCGCTCCGATCTCGAGAACGCTCGATTCCCATCCGCGGTCGTCCGGGCAAAAGACTTCCCGGAGCTCGGCTTTGATCCCTCGACCCTGGTCGGAGTCGAGCTCGCCGTGTTGATGAAGCCAGTTGTCGGCTCGCAGCGCCGCGAAGCTCCGCGTCGTGTCATACGTACCGAATTCCGCGCAGATCGCGGTCAGCTCGCGATCGCTCAGCACCTCCGCAAGACCTGCGTCGATCGGGCCGGGCACGGGAGGGGCGGAGGAATCGCCGGACACGGTGCTCTGCACGGCTTCCCCCCACCACGCGCTGGCGCGCTGGAAGTCGGGCGCGACCGTCCCCGACTCGGAAATCATCTCCACCTCCCCGAAGTCCCCAAGGCCGGTATGGACGTCGATCCAGCAGACGCGCGCGGCACCGCGGGTCTCGCTGAACGCGAGCTCCCGCACCAGCAGGTTGGACTCTTCCTCCTTCTGACCGCCGAACTGCACGCCCTCGGGGTGGAGGTACTGGCCGACTGCCAGCGCCGCATGAAGACGATCGAAGCCCTGCTCGACTCCGAACTCGATGAGCTGCACGAGCAGCGCAGCGTCCGCCTCCTCGTCGTCCATGCGCACGGGGTTGACAGCGTCGTACAGCTCTTCGTAGTCAGCGCTCGCCACGTGACCACCGGGATGTGCGACGAAGTTGCGGTTCAGGTCGACATTGTTCTCATTGACCCGCCGGATTCCGTCGAAGCCGAAAGGGTTCAGCGCATGCACGAGCAGCAACCCACAGCCCGCAGGCCGATCCAGTCCGTCGACCTGCTCGGCGAGGAGCTGATGCTGAATGGCGCTTCCCGCGAAGCCCTCGACGCCATGCAGCCCGGAACTGAGCGCGAGCACGCAGTCGGGCGCCTCGGGCCCGAGATAGGCGACGTCAACCGAGAGGTCGTTGCCATCGACGCCCCGGGCGCTCAGCGGCTCCGACCGGAGCGCAGCGCCACGCGCCGCCGCGGCGGTCCTGAAACGTTCGCGGGCGGTCGAGTAGTCCGGGGAGAAGTGGTCCGACACGGGGACGGCCGGACGCGGTTCACGTGCACTCATTCGCGGTCAGCCGGGTCGGCCCAGGCCTCGGGTGACTTCTGCAGCTTCCATGCGCAGCTCTCCCCCGTCTCGGAGCGATGGAAGCTCATCGGAACACCGACCTGCTTCGGCCACTCGTCCCACCATTGCAGACAGTGAAAGCAGTAGTAGGGAACGCCTTCTGCATTCCTCGCCGCCTTCCCCTCCCTGATCCATCGCCCTCCCGATCCGCAGCGGCCCTGCACCGTCATCTCGGTGTCGGTCTCCGTCAGTTCGAAGTTGCCGTCCGGCAGGCTGTTCATCTGGTCGAGTGTGCCCTTCATCAACATCTCGCCGCCTTCGACACCGGCCGCGGCAGCAAACTCGAGCAGAGGAATCGCGAAGTCCCTTCCTTCTTCCTCGAAGTATTTCCAGACCGCGTCGTCGCCGTAGTTCGTTCCGATGTAGTCGCGTGCCTGAGCAGAAGACTGGATGTAGCTCCACGTGTTCTCTTCTTGCTTCCTGACGAGCTCCTGAAGGGTCTCCCTGGAGACTGGCTCCTCACTGTCGGACATGTTCATCCTCCGTCCCGATACCGAGTCTGGGTATCGCACTGTCGTCTCGCCCGCTCGAAGTGACATGACTCGACGCCCCGAGCGGAGCTGCGTTCGCGTAAATGCATACCATGCGATGGATTCGTCGTCCATGCAAGGACGGACGACGTGCAATCGGCCCTCGATGGGCAGAGTTGGCGCTGGGGTCTGCCGCGGCTCGCGCTGACAGCCGCGGGGCTGGATCCAACCCGGCCGACCAAGTCGGAGAGCGCTGAACCCGAAACCCCGGTCCACAACTGCAGTACCCCGTACGGGATTTGAACCCGTGCTACCACCTTGAGAGGGTGGCGTCCTAGGCCGCTAGACGAACGGGGCGTGGTGTTCGAGGCCACCCGGAGGCAGCGTGCGACTGGGTGAGTGTAGCCAAGCGGCACGGACGGCCCAACGCAGATTCTGTGAG
>BQJV01000065.1 GCA_021604885.1 Acidimicrobiales bacterium | reverse complement strand
GACGTGGGCGCCCGTTGCCGCCAGCGCCCGGGCGGTTTCCCGTCCGAGTCCGGTCGTCGCGCCGGTGACCACCGCCGTGCGGCCGCTGAGGTCGGCACCCTGAATCACGTCCTGCGTGGTTGTTTCGAAAGCCATGGGACGGAGCTTCGCACAGGTGGTCGCCCGCGCGCGCTCCGTGCAAAGTCGGGCTAGTCCTACCGAACGTCGTCCGGCTAGGGTCAGCCCTCGCAGTGTGGCTGGGGGAGTCCAGGTGAGCGACAGCGACGAAGTCACGCGTTCAGCAGCCTCGCTGACCGCATCGGTCCTCGACGAGGAGGCGGCGCGCCAGGAGGCCCAGGCGGCTCGATCCAAGGAAGTCCTGTTCGCCGACGACCTGCTTCCCGGCGTCGGCAGCGAGGAGATGAGCCTTCGCGACGGGTTCGCCAAGGGCGGCTCGTACACCTTCATGGTCCTCCTCGCGCTCAACTCGCTCGACGAGCTCGAGGGCGCCGCGATCAACATTCTCGGCCCCGACATCGGCGAGACGTTCAACGCCAGCGACGGCCTCATCACCTTCATCTCCGTCGCCTCGGTCGCCTTCTTCGTGCTGGGCGCCGGGCCGATGGGCTACCTCGCCGACCGCATCCGCCGCGGCCCCATCGTCGGCGTCGCCAGCGTGGCGTTCGCCGCCTTCGCGTTCCTCAGCGGCATCGCCGTGAACGCGTTCATGTTCTTCTGGACACGGTTCTTCACCGGCATCAGCAAGGCCAACACGATCACGGTCCACTCCACGCTGTTGGCCGACACGTATCCGATCGCGATCCGCGGCCGGATGTACTCCCTCAACGCGGCGATCGGTCGCGTGTTCAACGCGATGAGCCCGATTCTCGTCGGCGGCATCGCCGTCGCCGCCGGCGGCACCGCAGGGTGGCGCTGGGCGTATCTCCTGCTCGGCATCCCAGTCGCCGTCTTCGCCGTCCTCGCCTTCGCGATTCCCGAGCCCGAACGCGGCCAGTGGGAGAAGAAGGACGTTCTCGGCCACAGCTTCGGCAGCGACGGTGACGAGATCCCGATCTCGATCGGCGCGGCGTTCAACCGCATCTGGCGCATCGACACCGTACGTTCGATGACCATCGGGCTGGCCGCGATCGGCTTCGCCCTGTTCCCTGCCGGTTCCATCACGAGCTTCTTCCTCGAGGAGGAGTTCGGCCTCGACGCCCTCGAACGCGGCTTCGCCGTCGCCCCGTCCGGCATCCTGATCATCATCCTCCTGCCGCTGATCGGAAAGCGCTTCGACCAGACGTTCCGCCAGGCACCGGACCGGGCCCTGCGCATCATCGGCATGCTGCTGATCCCGGTCGGGATCCTGATCCCGATCCAGTTCTCGATGCCGAACGTGTGGCTGTTCGTCATCTTCGCCACCCTGACGAGCACCTTCCTCGGCGCCGCCTTCTCCATGATCCAGCCGTCGATCCAGGGCGTCGTTCCCTATCGACTCCGCGGCATGGGAACGGCGATCATCACCTTCTTCATGTTCGCCATCGGCGGCATCGGCGGCGGCCTGCTGTCGGGCTTCATGCAAAACGAGTGGGGCGAGCGCTTCGCCATCACTTTCCTCACCCTGATCTTCATGCCGCTCGGCGGCTGGAACATCATCAAGGGCAGCCGCGCCATCCGTCGTGACCTCTCGCTCGTCGTCGAGGAACTCCAGGAGGAGCAGGCGTACTTCGATCTGGTCGCCGCCGGCACCGACATCCCGGTGATGCAGGTCAACCACGTCGACTTCAGCTACGGCCAGGTGCAGGTGCTGTTCGACGTGTCGTTCGACGTCGCGAAGGGCGAGTGTCTCGCGCTGCTCGGCACCAACGGCGCGGGCAAATCCACCATCCTGAAGGTGATCTCGGGACTCGAGACACCCGAACGCGGTGTGGTCAGATACCACGGGCGGACGGCCACGTTCGCGAGCCCCGAGATCCGCGGTTCGCTCGGCATCCAGATGCTCCCGGGCGGCAAGGGCGTGTGGCCGAACCTCACGATCGGCGACAACCTCGACGTCGGCGCGTACAACTACCGCAAGGATCCGGCCGACGTGCAGCGCCGCAAGGACCGCGTGCTCGACATGTTCCCCGCGCTCCAGGACCGCCTCGACGAGCGGGCCGGTGACCTCTCCGGCGGTCAGCAGCAGATGCTGGCGCTGGCCCGAGTCATGCTGCACGAGCCCGATCTGCTGATCATCGACGAGCTGAGTCTCGGCCTCGCCCCCACCGTCGTGCAGGACCTGCTCGGCCACATCGACACGCTGCGCGCCGCGGGCCAGACGATGATCATCGTCGAGCAGTCGCTCAACGTCGCCCTCGCCATCTCGGACCGCGCGATCTTCCTCGAGAAGGGGCAGGTCCGCTTCGAGGGGTCGGCCCAGGAGCTGGCGGAGCGAGATGATCTCGCCCGCGCCGTGTTCCTCGGGAAGGAAGGCGGCTGATGGAGTCCGGGCTCCTTCTCGGCGCGTGGATCACGCGCCAGATCATGTTCTGGACGTTGGTCCAGGGCCTTGTCTTCGGCCTGCTCGCCATGGGCATCGTGCTCATCTACCGGAGCACCCGGGTCATCAACTTCGCCGTCGGCAACATGGGTCTGCCCGGCGCCACCCTGATGGCGCTTCTCGTCATCAACTGGAACTTCCCGTTCTGGATCGCGTTCGTGATCGCGCTGACCGTCGGCGCCCTGCTCGGTCTCGTCACCGAGGTCATCGTCGTCAAACGGCTGTTCCACAGACCGCGCATCGTCCTGCTCATCGCCACGGTGGCGATCGCCGACTTCTGGCGCGCCGTGGTGCTGCTCAGCTTCCCGAAAGTCGAGGGCGCGCAGACGACGTATCCCGCGGCGATCGGCCGCAACTACGAAGGCGTCGGCGGTGACTTCTCGGCGCTCGACGGCATCGGTGTCGGCACCGACGAGGGCATCCTGATCAAGGGTTCGGACATCCAGATCCTGATCCTCGTGCCCGTCATCGCCTTGCTGCTCGGCCTGATGATGAGCCGTACCACCTTCGGCAAGGCGATCACCGCATCCGCCGACAACCCCGATCTCAGCCGGCTCTCCGGCGTGAACCCGCATGTCGTCTCGTCGGTGGTCTGGACGATCGGTGGCTTCCTCGCCACCCTCTCGATGATCCTGCTCAGCAGCGGCAGGGCCGCGACGGGCATCGACAACCTCGGCCCCTTCACGCTGACGAACGCGCTCGCCGCCGCAGTGATCGCCGGCATGCGCTCGTTCCCCCGCGCCATGGCCGGCGGCATCCTCATCGCCTTCGGCGACAACCTGTTCGGCTTCAACTTCACGTCCGATCCCGGGCTGTCCACACTGCTCGTCTTCGTCGCCGTCATCGTCGCCCTCCTCTGGCAGAGCCGGAGCAACAACGACGAATCGCCACTCAGCTTCGCGACGAAGGTGCGGCCACTCCCGCTCCACATCGCGAAGATCTGGTGGGTCCGATGGATGCCGCGGATCGTGCTCGGCTTCCTGCTCATCGTCATGTGGCAGGTCTCGATCCACCACGAGACGTTGTTCGACTGGGCCGACCGCTTCCTGTGGTTCTGGGACGCTCCACCCGAGCGCATCGTGCCGTCGAAGTGGTTCCTCTACAGCTCGGTCGTCGCGTTCGCGATCATCACCGCGTCCTTGACCGTCATCACCGGCTGGTCCGGACAGGTCTCGCTCGCGCAGGCCGCCTACGCCGGAATCGGCGCGCTCAGTGCTGCCGCATTCAACCGCGGCATCGAGCTCGACATCGGCTGGGGCAGCAACCGCCTGCTCGACGTCGAATGGTCCGGCATCCCGACGCTGCCGTCGATCGTCGCCGCGGTGTTCCTCACCGCGGCCATCGCGGCGATCACCGGCATCGGCGCGCTCCGGGTGCGGGGCATCATGCTCGCGATCTCCACGTTCGCGTTCGCGATCGCGGCCGAGAAGTACATCTACCAGCGCCCGTTCTTCTCGAACGGTGACAGCTCGGTCGTGTTCGAACGCGGCCACTTCTTCGGGATCAACCTGCGCCAGCAGGAGAACTTCTTCCGGTTCAGTCTCGTCTGCCTCGTCATCACGATCCTCGTGATCGGTCGACTCCGCCGCAGCGGCATCGGCCGCTCGATCATCGCGGTCCGCGACAACACCGACACGGCGTCGGCCTACACGGTGTCACCCGTTCGCATGAAGCTCACCGCGTTCGCGATCGCCGGCGGCATCGCCGGCCTCGGCGGCGCACTGTTCGGCAACGCGGCCCGCCAGATCCGCTTCGGCGAAGCGCACTTCCAGATCGCGGACTCGCTCCAGGTCGTGAACATGGCCGTGATCGGCGGTCTCGGTTCGGTGATCGGCCCCGTCCTCGGTGCCTTCTGGGTCCGCGGTCTGCCGTCGTTCTTCTCCGACAATCCGATCATCAGTCTTGCCACGTCGTCCATCGGCTTCCTGGTGATGCTGATGTACTTCCCGGGCGGCTTCGTCCAGATCGCCTACAAGGTGCGCGACGCTATCGTCGACCGACTCGAGCGCAGCTACGGGACGGCCGAGACCGCGAGCACGACGGCCACACCCGACGCGATCCGGCGCGGCAGCGACGGATCCATCGTGGTCGACGAGACCGACAGCTCCTCGACCCTCGACTGGCTCGTGAGCGGCGTCGCCCTCGTCGCCAAGGTCGTCACCTTCTTCTATGTCGCCCGTCTGGCGGTCGACCACCTGTTCGGCGACGGCACGCGGGGCATTCGCGGCTTCCCGATCGAGAGCGCCTGGTTCGACGTCTACCTGATCGGCGCCGTGATCTCCGGCGTCATCGCGTTCGCGATGCTGTTGCAGCTCGCGCAGATCCGCAGCCAGCGCATCGGCGCGATCGGCACCAAGGCGGGCTACAGCTTCTACCTCGTCTTCGAGCCGCTGATCCCGTTCCTGTGGCCCCTCGTCATCGGGCGCTGGCTCCGCAAGGACCTCGCCGCGAACGAACCCCGACCGGCTCGGGTCTACGAGAACCTTCCGCAGAACGCAGAGGGCCGCGACATCACGCTGAAGACCAGCAACGTGACCGTCCGCTTCGGCGGCAACGTCGCGGTGAGCGACGTGAGCATCGATGTCGGTCGCGACGAGATCGTGGGGCTCATCGGCACGAACGGCGCGGGCAAGTCGACGCTGATGAACGCGATCGGCGGCTACGTCCCCGCGGAGGGCACCGTCACCCTCCTCGGCAAGAACATCCAGTCGCTCGCGTCGCCGGTGCGCTCCTCGATGGGACTCGGTCGCACCTTCCAGGCGGCGACCTTGTTCCCCGAGCTGACGGTGCGCGAGTGCGTCCAGGTCGCGCTCGAGGCCCGGCACCGTTCGTCGTTCGCCCGCAGCGCCCTGTTCCTCGACATGGCCTCCGAGCGTCGCATGCGCAGCGAGGCCGACGAGCTCATCGACTTCCTCGGACTCGGCCGCTACGCCGACGCCTTCGTCTCGGATCTGTCGACGGGTACCCGTCGCATCGTCGAGCTCAGCGGCCTGCTCGCCCTCGACGCCGACGTGCTGTGCCTCGACGAGCCGACGGCCGGTGTCGCCCAACGCGAGACCGAGGCCTTCGGCCCGCTGATCACCGAGATCCGCCGCGAGATGGGCGCCTCGATGCTGATCATCGAGCACGATATGCCGCTCATCATGAGCATCAGCGACCGGGTGTACTGCCTCGAGGCCGGTTCGGTCATCGCCGAAGGCGACCCCGACTCCGTGCGCAACGATCCGCTCGTCGTGGCCAGCTACCTCGGCACCGACGAACGGGCCATCGACCGCAGCGACTCCTGATCCGCGATGGCGGTCCTCGGCTCCCTCCGATCCGTTGTCCGCTTCCGGCGCTTCGAGCGCAACGGTGACCTGCGACGACTCCAGTCCGTCGCCGACGTGGACGATCTCCGGCGACTGGCCGAACGGCGTCTGCCCGGTGGCGTCTTCGACTACATCGACGGTGGCGCCGAGGACGAGCGCACGATGGCGGAGAACACGGAGGCCTACCGGCGCATCGGGTTCCACCCGCGGGTGCTGCGCGACGTCAGCAACGTCGACACGTCGACCTCGCTGCTCGGTCGGGCGGTGCCGATGCCGTTGGTGCTCGCGCCCACCGGCTTCACCCGCATCGCGGACCCGCAGGGCGAACTCGCGGTCGCCCGGGCCTGCGCACGCGCCGGCATCCCGTACACGCTGTCGACGATGGGCACCCGCTCCATCGAGGAGATGGCGGCCGCCAGCGACAGTGTGACCTGGGCCGGCGAGGGCGAGCGGCGCCTCTGGTTCCAGGTCTACGTGTGGCGAGACCGCGGCTTGGTGCAGGAGATGGTGGAGCGGGCCGCCGCGGCGCGCTACGAGGCGCTCGTGCTCACCGTCGACACCGCCTATCTCGGCCGCCGCGAGCGCGATGTCCGCCGGGGAATGGAACTCCCACCGAAGCTCGGCCCGGGGACGATCGTCGACGGCATCCGTCATCCCGATTGGACGCGGCGCTTCCTGACGAACGAACCGATCGTGTTCGCCAACGTCGCCACCAGCACCAGGGCACAGGCCGTCCCGGACGGCACCTCCGCAGTCGACCTCGCCCAGCAGATCAACACCCAGTTCGATGCGTCTCTCAGCTGGGACGAGATCGCGTGGCTCCGCTCGATCTGGGACGGCAAGATCGTCGTCAAGGGGATCCAGACCGTCGCGGACGCCCGGTTGTGCGTCGACCACGGCGTCGACGCGGCGTGCCTGTCGAACCACGGCGGCCGTCAGCTCGACGGTGCGCCCGTGCCGATCTCGCTCGTGGCTCCGACCCGCGACGCGATCGGCGATGCCATCGAGGTCATCGTGGACGGCGGTGCCCGGCGGGGCAGCGACCTCGTGAAGGCGCGAGCACTGGGCGCCGATGCCGTGATGGCGGGCCGGCCCTACCTCTACGCCCTCGGCGCGGCGGGCGAGGCAGGCGTGGATTGGCTGCTCGACTTCTACGCGTCCGGCATGCGCCGCACGATGGCGCTGTGCGGTCAGACCACCACGAGCGACCTGTCGCCGGAGCTGCTGTCCGGGGTGTGACATCGACTGGCCCGTTCCCTACGGTGGGCGCCGACACCCGGAGGTGACCCATGGCCCGACGTTCCATCGCCGCAGCCGACATCGCAGATTACGCAACCGCGCACAGCACCCCGCCGGACGAGGTGCAGCGCGCCCTGCAGACGGCCACCACCGAGATCGCGGGCCCGTTCGCCGGCATGCAGATCGGTGCCGACCAGGGCGCATTCATGTCCGTCCTCGTGTCGATCCTCCAGCCCGCGTTCGCCGTCGAGGTGGGCACGTTCACCGGGTACTCGTCGCTCGCCATCGCGAAGGCGCTGCCAGAGGGCGGCCGCCTGCTCTGCTGCGACATCAGCGAGGAGTGGACCGATGTCGCCCGTGACCACTGGGCGAAGGCGGGTGTCGCCGACCGGATCGATCTCGTGATCGCCCCGGCCGTGGAGACCCTGGCGGCACTGCCGGCCGACCAGCAGATCGACTTCGCCTTCATCGATGCCGACAAGACCGGCTATCGCAGCTACTACGAGGAGATCCTGCAGCGGCTCGCTCCGCAGGGCGTGATCCTCATCGACAACACCCTGTGGGGCGCGCAGGTACTGGCCGACTCCGGTGCCGAGGACGACGACACCCAGGCGATCCGCGCCCTGAACGACTTCCTCGCGACCGACGAACGGGTCGAGGTCGCCCAACTGACGCTCGGCGACGGCGTCACGATGGTGCGCCGCCGATAGCGACCGCCGACCCGATCAGTGCAGGTCGGGATCGTGCTTCGCCGGCGGCTCGTGGACCTCGACGGTCGACGGATCCGGCGGCTCGCTCGGCGGGTGGTCGCCCTGGTTGCGGAACCAGAGCGTCTGCTGCGGGAAGGGGATCTCGATGCCCGCGTCGTCGAGCGCGATCTTGAGCCGACGCCGCAGCTCCCGTTCGACATTCCACTGTTCAGATGGTTCGGTCTTGACGACCAGGCGGATCGCGACGGACGAGGCACCGAGGCTCTGCACGCCGAGCACCTCCGGCCGCTCCATCACCTCGTCCCGTCCCCAGGCTTCGTCCTCCCAGAGCTCGTCGCCGACCCGCTGGATCACGCCCTGTGCGAACGCGATGTCGGTGTCGTAGGCAACCTCGACGTCGAGCACCGCCCGGCTCCACAGCTGACTGAAATTGCCCACGCGGAGAATCTCACCGTTGGGAACGTGCCAGACCGTGCCGTGAACGTCACGCACCACGGTCGACCGGAGCGAGACCTTCTCGACGGTGCCGAATGCGGCGCCGACGTCGATCACGTCGCCGACGCCGTACTGGTCCTCGATGATCATGAACAGCCCCGAGAGGAAGTCCTTCACGATCGACTGAGCGCCGAATCCGAGCGCGATGCCGCCGATGCCCGCGCCGGCGATCAACGGCGCGAGATCGATGCGCAACTGCCCGAGCACGAGGAGCCCGGCAACGGTCCAGACACCTGCACCGACGACGCTCTTCAGCACGAGCCCGATCGTCTCGGCGCGGGCATCGGCTCGCTTGCGTTCGGTCTCCTCCGCGAACAATCGGCCGGGGCCGCGGGCGCGCAGCGCTCGCAACCGCTCGTCGACCTCGCCGCCGGCGACGCTCGCCGTGAAGCGGTCGACCGTACGCCGCAGGATCCGCACGATCACCCATGCGGCGACGATGATCAGGATGATGCGGATCGGTCGATCGAGCAGCCACTCGGCGGACCTCGCGAGGAACTCGCTGTCCGTCCATTCGAAGACCTGCTCACACGCGTAGGACGCGTTGGTGACACCACACGCGTCGGCGAGGGCGTCGACATCGGTGTCCTGGACATGCGGGAGCTGAGCCATGCCGAGACGCTACGAGAACGCCGCAATCCGGCGGTGGATCAACCGAATTTCCCGCAGATGTCAGATATTTTCTACTATTGACGGGCATGCACCAGTTTCGGATGGGTGAGGCGGCGCGACTCCTCGGCGTCAGCGCGGACACGGTGCGTCGCTGGGCCGACCAGGGACGGCTCGAAACCACCCGCACGGAGGGCGGCCACCGGGAGGTGGCGGGCACGGAGCTCGCCCGGTTGGCGCTCGAACTCGGCGATCAGCCGACCGAGGCCGATCGCACGGTCTCCGCCCGCAACCGCTTCCCCGGACTCGTCACCCGGGTGGTGAAGGACACCGTGATGGCCCAGGTCGAGATCCAGGCCGGCCCACACCGGATCGTGTCGCTCATCTCCGCCGAAGCCGTCGACGCGCTCGGCCTCGAACCGGGCGCCCCTGCCGTCGCATCGATCAAGTCCACCAACGTCATCATCGAGGCCACGTGATCCGCAGGCTCTCGATCGGCCTCGTGGCCATCCTCGCAACCGCAGCGTTCTGCGGTGAGAACGACGAACCGGACATCGCCATGGTCCCGAGCTCGTTCACCGATCTCACCGCCGAGATCGATCTCGCCCTCGACGACGATCCGGAGTGGATCATCGCCGGCAGCAGCCGACTCCTGCGACAGCTCGAGGACGGCGCGGCAGCCGACCTCCTGATCACCGCCGATGCCGAGACGATGGATCGGGCGATCGCCGACGGGCTCGTGGACAGCACGCTCGGCGTCGTCGCCCGCAACCGACTCGTGTTCGCCGTCGCGCCGGACAACCCCGGCGGGATCGCCGCCGTGGAGGACCTCGGCAACGCCGACCTCTTCCTCGGCATCTGCGCACCGGAGGTGCCGTGCGGCCGGCTGGCCGCGACCGCGGTCGACGCGCTCAGCGTCGATGTGGCGGCGGACACCGAGGAGCCGAACGTCCGCGCCCTCGCACTCAAGATCGCCCGTGGCGAACTCGACGGCGGACTGATCTACGCCACCGACGCGCTGGCCTTCTCCCTCGACACGGTCGACGACGAGCGGCTCGCGTCGTTCGTGACCGACTATGTCGCCGCCTCGGTCCACGGTGGTACGACCGGCATTCCCGCGTTTCTCCGCAGCGACGACGGGCGGGCGCTCCTGGAGTCCCGCGGCTTCATCGTCCCGTGAGTGCCCCGCCCCGGCACACGCCTCGCCCGCTTGTCGTGCCGGCTGCCCTCGCGGTGGCCATCCTCACGATCCCGCTTATCGGGCTGCTCCAACGGGCCCCGTGGTCGTCGATCGTGGAGCGCCTCACCACGGACGCGGTCGTCGACGCCGTCCGCGTGAGTCTGATCGTCAGCGTGTCCGCCGCGATCGCCTGCGTCCTCGTCGGCCTCCCGCTCGCGTGGGTCATGGCCCGATCGACCCGGCGAGGCATCGCGGCGCTACGGGTGATCGTGCTGCTGCCCATGGTGCTCCCGCCCGTCGTCGGCGGCACGGCGCTGCTCTTCGCGCTCGGCCGGCGCGGCCTGTTCGGGGAGTGGCTGGACCGCTGGTTCGGGATCACGCTGCCGTTCACGACGACGGGCGCGGTCGTCGCCGCGACCTTCGTGGCGATGCCGTTCTTCGTCACCACCGTCGAGTCCGCGCTGCGCGATGCCGGGCCCGATCTGGACGAGGCCGCCGCGACGCTCGGGGCCGGGCCGTGGGCGACCTTCGTCCATGTCACCCTGCCCAGCATCCGACCTGCCATCGGTGCCGGCCTCGCCCTGTCATGGGCGCGTGCCCTCGGGGAGTTCGGCGCCACGATCACCTTCGCCGGAAGCCTGGGCGGCCGGACCCGCACCCTTCCCGTCGAGACCTTCCTCGCGTTGGAGACCGACCCCGAGTCGGCGATCGCGATCAGCGTCCTGCTCCTCGCGATCAGCGTCGCCGTGCTGGTTCTGCTCCGCGGGCGGTGGCTCCAGCGATGACGATCGAACTGCACGGCCAGGTCCACCGCGGCGACCTCGAGCTCGACATCTCCCTGTCGCTCGAACCAGGCCTCACCACGGTCGCGGGCGGCAACGGCGCGGGGAAGACCACGCTCCTTCGCACGATCGCCGGGCTGGAGGTCCTCGACGGCGGCTCGCTCGCGATCGAC
>BQJV01000064.1 GCA_021604885.1 Acidimicrobiales bacterium | reverse complement strand
GGCCTCGAAGCGCGCGAACGATCGTCCGTAGTTGGCATCCGGCGCGTCGCGCTGCACCAGGGCGTCGAACGCCAGCTTCCCGGTGACCGTGCCGAACGACACCGAGAATCCGAGGAGTGCCGTGCCGAGGATGTCGCCGGTGAGCCCGGCCCACACGCCAGCGGCGACGATGATGCCGAGTGCTCCGGCGAGCATCCGCTCCTCGGTGATCCGCTGGCGGATGACCGGAGCGAGGCGGGCTCCGCTGAGAGATCCGCCGACGGCGAACACGCCGACCAGGGCGAAGTCGAGCAAGGACGCGCGCGGATCACCCGTGATGTCGATGTCGCGCACGCTCGCGGTGGAACCGCCGAACGCGGCGCCCTCCGTGCTGACGTCCACACCGTCCTTGCCACCCCGCAGCTCGAACATGACCAGCATGGTCACGAACCCCACCGCGCCACGGATGACCGCCATCGAGGTCGCCGCCAGCAGGATGCGGGCGTCGCGGAGCTCCGCCTTCTCGAGCGCCTCGACCGGGGAGTCGGCGACAACGACCTTCGGGAGCTGGAACGCCAGCACCGTCGAAACAATGAAGCCGATCATGGCGATCGCCGCAGCGACCGCCGGGCCACCGACCACCGAGAACGCTCCCGCGGTCGCCGCGCCGGCCGGACCGGCGATCGAGCTCAGCAGGGCGAGTCGACTGTTGGCCGACACGAAGTCCTGTTCGCTGCGCACGAGTTGTGGCACGACCGCGCTCTTCGCCACCGCGTAGCTCTTCTGGAGCACCAGGATGCCGAACGCTTCGGGAAACAGCAGCAACGTGTCGAAGTGCTGGATCATGAAGAAGGCGATGATCGCCCGGCCGACAAGGGTGGCCAGGATCATCATCCGACGACCGCCCCGGACGCGGTCGATGACGGGGCCGATGAGCGGCGTCACGACGGCGAACGGCGCCATGGTCAGCAGAAGCGCGAGGGCGACACGGCCCCGTGATTCCTCCGGGCTGATGGAGAAGAAGATCGAGCCGGCGAGCGCGGCGGTGATCGCACCGTCGGACGCCGCCGCGACGGCGTGGACCCGTGCGAGACGCACGAAGGGCGTCACGACGAATCCTTCGGCCCCTCGCGTCTCGGGCTGGGGTCGCCGGAGTGGGCGCCAGCCCGAGTCGGTCACGCCAGCATCTTAAGGTGCGGTTTCGTCGGCCGGATCGCGTCGAGCACGTAGACATCGCGTTCGTAGGTCAGCACCTGTGCGGCAGCGGTGAGTCCGAACCATCCGAGGGCGTCGACTTCGTCGTTCGGCTCGAAGGTGCCGTCGACGATCGCCATCGTCCAGTAGACGACGAGCTTCTGCTTCCCCTTCGCGACATAGCGCACCTCGGGAAGGCGCCGGAGCCGGTTGCATCGGTAGCCCGTCTCCTCCTCGACCTCGCGTTCCGCGGTGCGACCGAGGGTCTCGCCCTCATCCATCTTTCCCTTCGGGAACGACCAGTCCGCCCGGTGGGGACGGTGGACGAGCAGCACCTCGAGTTCGCCGCCGGCATCGCGGATGACGACGCCGCCCGCCGCCCACACCTCGATGTCGGGATGGTCCTCGCTCAGCTTCGCCCGGAGATCACGCATGGGCCGCGCTCCTCGCCCGTGCGAGCTGCTGGAACCGCTCGTGGGCATCGATGCCGACCGTACCGCGACGTCGTGTCCAGACGCCGGACCCGTCGAGGGTCCACGCGAGGCGGTCATCGGTGAGGTTGACGTCGATCGACTCCTGCAATCGCGCGAGGGTGGCCTCGTCGCGCACCTCGAGCAGCACCTCGATACGACGGTCGAGGTTTCGGGTCATGAGATCGGCGCTGCCGATGTAGGTCAGCGGGTCGCCCGGTCCGTTCCCGTTGCCGAACTGGTAGATCCGGGAGTGCTCGAGGTACCGGCCGACCACGGAGCGCACGCGGATCCGGTCGGAGAGGCCCGGCACGCCGGGGCGCAGACAGCAGATGCCGCGCACGATGAGATCGATGTCCACGCCAGCCTGCGACGCCTCGTAGAGCTTCGCGATCATGTCGGCGTCGACGAGGCTGTTCATCTTCATGACGACGCGTCCGCGTCCCGACGCGATCTCCCGGTCGAGGAGGCGGTACAGCTCGGACCGAAGATGATGCGGCGCAACGAGCAAGCGGGCGAACTGTTGGGCGTGGCTGTAGCCGGTGAGCCCGTTGAAGAGATCGGCGAGGTCATCGCCGACCTCCGCATCCGCGGTCAGGACGCCGAAGTCCTCGTAGACGCGGGCGGTGTGATGGTTGTAGTTGCCCGTGCCGACATGGCAGTAGCGCCGGATCCCGTCAGCTTCCTGGCGCACCACCATGCAGATCTTCGAGTGGATCTTCAGGCCGACGATCCCATAGGCGACGTGGACGCCGGCCTGCTCCAATCGTCGGGCCCAACCGATGTTGGCGGCTTCGTCGAAGCGCGCCTTCAGCTCGACGAGCACGGCGATCTGCTTGCCCGCCTCCGAGGCACGGATGAGCGCGTCGATGATGGTGCTGTCACCGGACGTGCGATAGAGCGTCAGCTTGATCGCGAGCACCTGCGGATCCCGCGACGCCTGGCGGATGAACTCGACGACCGAGGAACCGAACGAGGAGTAGGGGTGATGGAGGAACACATCGCCGCGTCGCATCGCGGCGAAGAACTCCGCCGGACCGTCCTCGCCGACCAGCGCCGGCTCCACCACGCCCTGCCAGTCCGGCCACGTGAGCTCGGGCCGATCGAGCCCGGCGATCTCGAAGAGTGAGGTGGCATCGAGCGGAGCGGCGGTCGGGTAGATCTCGTGCGGCTCCAGGTCGAGCTCGCGGATCAGCAGGTCGAGAACCGCGTCGGAGATCGTCGCCGCGACCTCGAGCCGCACGGCGCGCCCGAACCTCCGGCGGCGCAGCTCCATCTCCACCGCAGCGAGCAGATCGTCGGCCTCGGCGTCCTCCAGCGTGAGGTCTGCGTTGCGGGTCACGCGGAATACGTGTGACTCGACGATCTCCATGCCCTCGAACAGCTGGTCGAGATGCGCCTGGATCACCGTCTCGAGCGCGACGTAGCGCCCCTCGCCGATCTTCTGCCACCGGTCGATGGTGCTCGGCACCTTGACGCGCGCGAAGCGAGAACGTCCGTCGACGCGGTCTCGGACCACGACCGCGAGGTTCAGCGAGAGGTCCGAGATGTACGGGAAGGGGTGACCGGGATCGACGGCCAGCGGCGTCAGGATCGGGAAGATCCGCTGGCGGAACCGCTCGGCCAGCTCGGTCCGTTCGCCATCGGTCAGGTCGGCTTCGTCGACGAGCTCGATCCCGGCGTCGTGCAGCGCGGGCATCACCTGCTTGACGATCACCTCTTCGTGCTGGGTACCGAGGTCCGTCACGACGTCACGGATGGCGGCGACCTGCTCGCGGGGCGTCCGTCCATCCGGCCCGGGCGTGGTGATCCCGCCCGCAACCTGGTCATCGAGACCGGCCACGCGAACCTGGAAGAACTCGTCGAGGTTGCTCGCGTAGATCGCGAGGAAGGCCACCTGTTCGAGCAGCGGCGTGTCGGGGTCGCCCGCGAGTGCCAACACCCGCGCGTTGAACGCCAACCAGCTGAGCTCGCGATTGAGCAGGGTGGTGTCGTTGACATCCCACCCGCCGACGCGGTTCGGGGCGGACGACCCGCTCACCCGGCGGCCTCGGCCAGCAGTGCGGCCCCGAGCGCGCCGCCGGTGTCGCCCAACCTGGCCGAGCGCACCGGCGCGCTGATTCCGGCAAAGGCACGGGCGGTGACCCTCGACTCGAGATCGGCGCGGAACGGCTCACCGAGCCGTTCGGCCATGCCGCCGCCCAGCACGATCAGCTCCACGTCGAGCAGGGCGACGGCACTGGCGAGTGCGGCAGCCATTGCGTCCGCCGCGTCGTTCACCAGGCGCACGGCGACGGGGTCGTCGACGTCGAGCGCCTTCTCCCAGGTGCTCGACTTCATGCGGGAATCGCCGGCCAGGTCGACCAGCGCGGTCGTGTCGCCCTCGGCGTGGCACGCCCGCGCCCGGGCTTCCATCATGCGCCGGCCCGCGTAGTCCTCGAGTTCGCCCCGGCCGACCGCAGCGGTCTCGAAGTCACGGAACGCGACATAGGCATGACCGAGCTCGCCCGCGATGCCGCGCGGACCCTGACGGAGCGTGCCGTCCAGCACCAACCCGGCTCCCACGCCCGTGCCCATGAACACGCCGAGCAGGTCGGCGACGCCCGTTCCCGCACCGACACGCGCCTCCGCGAGGGTGCCGACGTTCACGTCGTTGTCCACCAGGACGCGGCGGCCCGCGCATCGCTCGCCGAGGCCTGCCGCGACGTCGACATCATGGTCCCAGCCGGGCAGGTTCTTCGCCACCGCGAGCACGCCGGTACCCGGGCGAACCGGGCCCGGCACGCCGACGCCGATCGTGGCGGCACGTTGCTCCGGGTCGACCTTCGCGACCACCGCGGCAATCGTGTCGAGGACGTCGTCGGGCCCACCGACCCGGGGCGTCGACTTCTTCGCCTTGTCGATGATGCGGCCGTCCTCGACGCGGACCGCCATGGTCTTCGTGCCGCCGAGATCGACGCCGATCGATATCACGCGTCGCCGCCCGTTGCCGGGGTCACGCAGTGGCCTCGTCATCCTCCGGGTAGCCGAGGTCCCACTCGACGACGATGCGCTCGCGCTCGCCGTCACGGTTCACGCGTTCACGATTGCGGCGGAACTGCGGGTCGTGCGGGGGAAGAAGCAGGAGACGGGCATTGACGCGGTCGCGGAAGCCGTCCATCACGTCGCGCTCGCCGTAGACGGCTCGGATCTCCCAATGCGGCGCGGTCGGACCGAGATAGACGATGGTCGCCTGGCCGATCGGCGGCTCATCGGTCTCGAGATCTGCGGTGTCGGTCATGGGGCCAGTCTAAACGCCCGGCTTCGTCCCGCGTCACGCCGCTGCCCGCCCGCAATTCTCCGTCGTTTTCGCACGCTACGTGAGATTTTCGCTTCAGTGAGTGGCATAGGCCGGTCGAATCATGTTTTACGGGAACTTTCCCCGCGATCTGGGCGTACTACCACTACCGATAGCGGGCATTCGGCAGTGCGGGCGTCAGCGTGCGGACCCGAGCCCAAGGAGAATCCCCCATGGACACCAGTTGGATGGCCGTAGGAAATTGCGCCACCCACCCCCCGGACACCTTCTTCCCCTCCGACGGCGTCGGAGTGGAGGTCGCCCGTCGCGTCTGTGACGGATGCCCGGTGCAGGAGCGCTGCCTCGAGTACGCACTCCGGAACCGCATCGACCACGGCGTGTGGGGCGGGACCAGTGAGCGCCAGCGGCGCCGCATCCTCAAGGCACGACGCCAGGAGACCATCGCCCTCGCGAGCTGAGGGCGCCGACTACTCCCAGAACCGGAACGGCTCGGCGACGACGTCTGCAGCATCGCGGAGTCGTTCGCCGAGCGACGGCGAACGGCTCGGCAGGTCGTGCATCATGTCGTCCATCATCGCCTCGTGGGGCTCCGCGCTGACCACGAACCAGACATACCCGGTGCCGTCGATCACCGCGACGTAGGCGCCACTGTGCGGCGCCGACCACATCGACGCCTCATCCGCCTTCACGACCGATCCCGCACCGAACGCCTCGACATCGGCGTCGCCTTCGTGGCGGAAGACCGAGATCGGCTCGCCGCCCGACGTCACGTACACGAGATGCATGGTGGGCCCATCCGTGAAGGCATGGGTCATCGCGAGATCCTCCGGCATCGGCGGCGCCGCGGCCATGGCATCGTCCATCGGCATCTCGGCCATCGCCATCATGTCGTCGGGCATCGGCGCGCCCTCCACGACCGCGGCCGCCACCTCGTGCTGCGCGACGAGGTCACCGATCGCCGGCAACGACTCGGTGCCACCGACACCACCGACCACGCTGGCGATGATCACCATCGCCGCCGCTGCGGCCGCGACGGTCGGGACCCGGCGCCGTCGACGGAGCCGGAGCACGGGCGCCACATCAGCGGCCGGGGCGTCGCGATCGGCCGCGTCGACCGCGGCCACGATTCGATCCATCGCTCCGGGTGCCGGTTCGACGGCTCCCGAACGCAACAGGGACCGCACCCGCTGCAGGTCCGCGTAGTCCGCGGCGAGCACCGGGTCGGCGGCGAGCGCGGCGTCCACTTCGGCCCGCTCGGCGGCGGAGAGTTCGCCGTCCAGATGCGCGGAGAGCCAGTCCTCGGTCACGTCAGCAGCTCCCGGAGCCGGGAGCGCCCACGGTGCACCCGCGACCGGACGGTGCCGACGGGCACGCCGGCGTGAGCGGCGATCTCGTCGTAGCTGAGGCCGGCGACGTCACAAAGCACCACGGCGGTGCGGAACTCGTCCGTGAGCTCGTTCAGGGCGGTCTGGATGTGGTCGGGAAGCGACCGCATCGCGAGGTCCTCGTCCGCGGCCGGTCCGCCCGCGATGACGCGATCGGGATCGTCGGGCAACGCCGTCTGCGGCCGTCGCTTACGACGCCGCGTCTCGTCGAGAAAGACGTTGGTCACGATGCGGGCGAGCCATCCTTGGAGTGAGCCGGGGGTGTAGGTGACGAGGCCCCGTTTCACCCGGAGCAACGCCTCCTGGACAACGTCCTCGGCATCGGATTGGTTCCCCGCCAGGCGGTACGCGACGGAATACATGAATCGGGAGTGGTCGCGCGCGACCTCCTCCCACGTGGGAACGGCGCCGGCCGATCCCCGCTGAGCGTCACCGGACACGGTGACGGTGGATCACTTGCTGGACTTGGCGTCGTCCTCGTCGTTGTCGTCGGCGTCCTCCGACAGACCCTTCTTGAACTCGTTCTGCGCTTGGCCGAGCGAGCGGGCCAGCTGAGGAATCTTGGCGCCCCCGAACACGACGACGACAAGGATCAGCAGATAGATCCATTCATTTCCGTTGATGATGGCGAGCATGATTGGACAGTACCTCGTCAGACGTGAAGAACGTATGAGGGCTGCTCAGGAATCGACGAGAAGCCACTCCTGAGCACTGTCGGCCGTCCGCGGCGCAACCATGAGCGCGAGTGGATGGGTCAGGCGGTGACCGAATCGGCCTGGGCAGCCGCCGCTGCTCGCGCCAGGGCCCGCTGCCGACGGATGCGGCGCCGTTCGCGCTCGCTCATCCCGCCCCAGATACCGAACTTCTCGCCGTTCTGCAGGGCGTATTCGAGGCAATCGTCGCGCACGACGCAGCCTCGGCAGACTTCCTTCGCCTCGCGGGTGGACGCTCCCCGCTCGGGGAAGAAGAGATCAGGATCGACTCCAAGACAGTTGGCGTAGTCCTGCCACGCCTTCTCTTCGGCTTCGGTGTCGGAATACATGGCCATGAGTCCTCCGTGGCGCTCGACGGGATCCGGGTGTGGATCCCCTCCGCCCTGCTGCCACGGATGTAATTACAGCACTGTGTTTCCGTGCTTGTAAAGGCCGCGTCCCGGTTTTTTGCGAGGACTACTCGCGATTCGGCGCCGTCGCGCCCGTCAGGAGCATCGACACGTCCTCCGCCGGCGCCGGCCGCGCGAGATGGAAGCCCTGGCCGCGGATGCAGCCGAGACGGACGAGCTCGCCGACCTGGGAGGCGTCCTCGATGCCCTCCGCCACCACTTCGAGCCGCAGCGTGCGCGCGAGGCCGATCACCGATCGGACGATGGCCGTGTCGTCGGGATCGACCCCCACGCCGTCCACGAAGGTGCGGTCGATCTTCAGGATGTCCACGGGGAACCGTTTCAGGTACGCCAGAGACGAGAATCCGGTGCCGAAGTCGTCGATCGCCACCTGCACGCCGAGTTCACGGAAACGGGCGAGGATCCGGGCGGACTCCTGGACGTCATCCATGATCGCTGTCTCGGTGAGCTCGAGGCACAGGCGGTTCGCCGGGAGCCCGGCGTTGCCCAGTGCCTCCTCCACCTCCGCGACCACGGCGCCGCGCAGCTGGCGGGCCGAGAGGTTGACGCGGGTGATGATGTCGTGACCGGCCGCCAGCCATTCCGCCCCCTGGAGGGTCGCGCGGGTGAGCACCCAGCGGCCGAGGTCGACGACGAGGCCGGTCTCCTCCGCGAGGCTGATGAACGAACCGGCGGCCAGGAGACCGCGCTCCGGGTGGCGCCACCGGACGAGCGCCTCGGTGCCGACGATCTCGCCGGTCTCCAACAGGAACTCGGGTTGGTAGTGCACCTCGAGCTGGCCGTTGTCGATCGCGCGGCGCAGGTCGGTCTCGGTTCGGATCCGATCGACGACTGCTTGACGCATCGATCCGTCGAACGCCTCCCAGCGGTCTCGGCCCTGACCCTTGGCCTGGTACATCGCCGCGTCCGCATGACGAAGGAGATCCTCGACGGTGTCGCCGGCGTTGGGCGTGGCGATACCGATCGAGGCGCTCGGGAAGATCTCGTCATCGCCGACCGTCACGGGTTCACGCAGCAGGGCGAGCAGCCGATCGGCGACCACGCCGGCGGCGTGGGCATCGGCGGGGGCCCGCAGCAGGATCGCGAACTCGTCGCCGCCGAGGCGGCAGAGACTGTCGCCCGGTCGCAGGGACAGGCGGATCCGGTCTGAGCAGGTGATCAGGAGCTGATCGCCGACACTGTGACCGAGCGAGTCGTTGACCACCTTGAACCGGTCGAGGTCGAGAACCAGCACGGCACAGTCCCCGCCGTCGGCGAGTTCCTCGATGATCTCCTTGACCAGGGCCCGCCGGTTCGGCAGGCCACTCAGCTCGTCGTGGGTCGCCTGGTACTCGAGCATCTCGCGGTTGCGGCGACGCTCGGTGATGTCCTCGGCGTACGAGAGGTAGAGCGGTCCCCGGCGGCCCGGGATGGTGATGGCGGTTGATCGCACCGACGCCCATCGGATGGTGCCGTCCGCGCGTCGGTAGACCGACTCGGTCTGTCGACCGCCGTCGTGATTCTCGGCGACCAACTCGATGCGCTGGTCGGCCATGTCACGGGGCATGACGTCGTACAGGTCGGTCCCGACGAGGGTGTCGTGGGATCGGCCGAGCAGATCGCAGTACGCGGCGTTGCAATGGAGCAGCCGCATGTCGCGATCACGGAGACTGATCCCGACGGGAGCCGAATTGAAGGCGGCGCCGAAGTAGCGCTCCGCCGCGACCCGAGCCTCGTGTTGGACGAGGATCGAGTGGGCCGACCGGAAGAACTCGAGATCCTCCTCACGGAACGGGCGGCTGCCGGCACGCGAGAGGGTGAGATAGCTGCCGTCGCCCCGATGATCGGAGCCCGGCGCAGGCAGGAAGGCGATCTGGCGGGCCCCCGCCGGGACGGTCGCCCGCAGCATCTCCTGGGTGCCGTCGGGCGCCTCGTCGATGGTCCATTGCGTCGCGGGAGCAGAGAAGTGCGGTGCGGTGGACGGATCCGTGAAACCGGATGGCAGGACGAAGGACTGCAGGCGCTCGTCGAGCGCGCTCACACCGTCACGGGCGACGTGGAGCACCGCGTTGCAGTCGAACCCCTCCGGGCCGGGGGCGAAGTGCCAGATCGTGGCCTGGTCGACGCCGACGGAGGACACGAGTTCGGCGAACGCCGCTTCCGCGCTCTCGTTGGATTCCGAATCGACCGACAACAGCGCGGTCGCGAAGCGGCGGAGCCGATCCTCACTCTGGAGCTTGCGCGTGACGAGCAGTTCCGCTTCGGCGCGTTGCCAGAGCTGCTCGATGAGCCGGGTCACGTTCTCCAGCACATCGAGCTGGATGTCCAGATCCTCGATCTGGTGCTTCGGTCGTGCGATCTGGGCGGCGAGCCCGCACTCGTAGTCGTCGTACGCGAACCGCTGGATGAGCATGGTGTGCGCACGCAGGGCCGTCGACGGCGCGTGGGCGCCGAGCTGCACGACCTCGGACTCGCCCGCGGCCATGAGCAGCCTCGCCAACGGGTGTCCTGCCCCTGCAGCCTCCACGCGGGACGCATCGGCATCGACCTGTTTCGGATCTGACCACCCGAAGACGCGGCGCACCGACCCTTCGGGCGGCACATCCCAGTAGCTGATCGCGACGTGTCCGAAGAACTCGCCGATGCGCTCGAGCGCCTCGGCCACGGCCATGTTGTGATCGTGGGGCGGCTGCTCGATGAACGAGCGGGCGATGGATCCGACCAGCTGGTCCGCTTCCGCTCGGCGCCGGGAGTGTCCCTCGAGCAGCAGGCGACGACGGAGTTGAGCGATCGACCCGAGAATCGATAGCAATGCGGGCTCGGCATCGTCGTTGAATGTGCTGCCCGATCGCACCGTGGCGACCAGCATCACGACGTCGCGACCGCGGACCGTCGGGAGGACCATTGCCTCGATGCCGGAAGGGGTCCCCGGAAAGAGCTCGGCCAACGGCCAGAGACTCGGCGCCGAAGGGTCGAGGATGCGCGCCATGCTCGGCGCGTCGCGGTCGAGGGGCGGCAGGGACGCGAGCATCGACAGACCGTCGTCGGTCACCTCACACGAGGGAAGCATCTGCAAGGACTCACGGTCGAGATGGAGCAGGGTGAGCGATGCGAGGCCGAAGTGCCGTCGTAGCTGCTCGAGCCCCTCGTCGACGATCGTGCCTGCGTCGTCGAGCGTGGCATGCACGAAGCGGGCCGACGTGTCGGCGAGGACCCGTTCGATCGACTGTTGGCTCTCGAGCCGCCGTGCGTACTCGATACGCAGGTGGAGCTGCCCGATGATCGCGCCGATGCTGCGTACGGTCGCGATGTCCTCCTCGTGCCACCAGCGGCTCGTCTGGTCGGTCAGGACGACGCCGCCCAGGAGTTCGATCGCGCTCCCGTAGCCGACGACGAGCAGCTTGGTGTCGTCCGGATCGAGTTGCTGGTTCCCGCCGAGGTCGAGGGTGCCCAGCCGCAACACGCCCCAGCCCCAGGTGCGAATGCCGTCGCCGGGCGGAAGCGGCATCGTCCATCCGGCGGCCGCCGGCCGGCCGTCCGTTCGCACGGACGCCTCACACCAGATCGTCTCGGGGTCGAAACGCCAAACCGATGCCTCGAGAACGCCGAAGTGGTCCTTCACGAGCCGCAGGATCGTCTCG
>BQJV01000063.1 GCA_021604885.1 Acidimicrobiales bacterium | reverse complement strand
CGCCGTCAGCATCACTGAACCCGATCGTCACCCCGAGTCCGGAGACGATCTCGGTTGCAACCGTCACCTGGATCGCGGTCAACGCGTCACGTACCGCGGCCACTCCGGCACGATTCCCGGTCAGCGACGCACGAAGCGACCCGTCGAGGGAGTCGATTGCCGCCAGGGCGGCGCCGAACCGGGCGGTCAGCCGCGTCCGGAGATCGCCGTCGAGCAGGGCGACGAGGCCGCCATCGTCCTCGGCACCCAACAGGACGCGGCGAAGGCCGGTGGTGCGGGCCCGAAGATCGGCCACGCCGAGCCCGAGCGACCCTTCGACGACCGCGTCCGGGTCGCTCGGGTCCTCGAGCACGCCCAGGCCGCGTCCGAGTTCCATGTCGGTCATCGCCTCCAGCAGGAACAGCGAGTCGTTCACCAGCGCGTCCAGACCTCCATTCTCCGGATCGGGGAGGGCGGCCGTGTAGGCCGGTCCGTCGTCCCACGACTCGATCCAGTCGGCCCGTACCAGGTGGACCTCGTCGGCGATCACTTCGGTGATGCCGGTCAGGTAGTCGCATCGGCGCGGCGCCGTCAGGTCGGTGACGACCGTCGACGACCCGAGCACGTACTCGACCGCCTGCAACCCCCGCTGGTCGGCACCGATGCGCCGACTCAGCCGATCGATGTCGAGCACGATCTCGTCGTCCGCGATCAGCGCCTCGATCTCGTCGGGGGCGACAGGCCAGTCCACGACGGCCCAGGACCGCCGCGCCATCACCGGCCCCACCCAGATCGCCTCGGTCTCCAGCCAGGCCGTTCGGGCCGCGGCGACCGCGTCGATCGCCGCGTCGACCAGACCGCGCGACGGTCCATCACAGAGCTCGGACGTGGCGGCGGCCAGCGCATCCGCCGCCGTGGCCAGGCGTTCGTATCCGGGAACGGCAACGGTCTCGGCGACCTCCGCCAGCACGTCGACGCGCGACGGACCATCGGCCCCGCATCCTGCGGCGAACACGGCGAGCGCCAGCGCGACGACGGCGCTGCGGTGGATTCTGGTCACAAGGCCTCCAGGAAGGTGAGCAGCGCCGCTCGATCGGCGACGTCCAGCGACCGGTAGGTGTCGGCAGAGGCCTCCGCCTCGCCGCCGTGCCACAGAATGGCCTCTTCGATCGTGCGGGCGCGGCCGTCGTGCAACAGGAAGCGGTGGCCGTTGACGTCGTCGATCAGCCCGATGCCCCACAACGGCGGTGTCCGCCATTCCGCGCCGGTCGCGTCGAAGTCGGGACGACCATCGGCGAGTCCCTCGCCCATGTCGTGCAGGAGGAGGTCCGTGTAGGGGTGGATGCGCTGGTTGTCGAGCGTCTCGATCGGGCTCGGGCCGGTGGTGTGGTCCGCGACATGGCAGGACTGGCAGCCCGAGCTCTCGAACAGGGCGGCGCCGCGCTGCACCTCCGGGTCGTCGACGTCGCGCATCGCCGGCACCGCGAGCGTCTGCTGGTACAGCGTGACCGACGCGAGCCGATCGTCGGTCAGTTCGGGCATTCCACCGGTCGGCGCGGCGAGGCACGCCGGATCCGAGCCGCACAGCTCGGTGGGGTTGAGCGATGACGTGATGCCGATGTCACCGAGGAACGCGCCCGCGACCTGTTCCTCGACCGAGGCGACGTTCGCCTTCCAGCCGAAGCGGCCGAGCGTGGGTTCACCGGCGCGCCGGCTCCAGACGGTGTTCGGACGTCCCGAGATGCCGTCCCCGTCGGCGTCCTCGGGATCCGCGTTCGCCTCGATGTCCGCCTGCGGAATCGCCTCGAGCAGCCCCATACCGATCACCTGGGGCGCGAGGCGAGGCCCGATCATGATCTCCGCGGACGGTTCACCGAAGGCCGCATCCTCGATCGTGTAGATCGGCTCGCGCAGGACGTAGGTCGTCCCGTCCGCGAACGAGCCGGTCCGTTCCGTGTAGCTGATGCCCATCGACCCTTCGGCGGTGACACCGAGGATCGAGCGGTCCTGGAGTTGCCCCCCGTAGACCGGGTCCGGCAGCGGGGCGCCCGTCACCGGGTCGGCGCCGGGAACCGACAACCGGAACAACAGGCCGAGTTCGGCGACGTCGTCGTTCGGGTCCGGCGGTGCGCCGCGGCCGTCGAGCGTGTGACATGACGAGCACGCCTGCGCATTGAACCGCGGTCCCAAACCGTCCCGTGCGTCCGTCGAGGCGGGGGCCGAGACCCAGTTCTGCGTGAAGAAGCTGTCACCGACCTCGAAGGTCCGCCGCTCCTCGTTCGAGATCCCCGGGGCCGGGAGCGAGAACGCATTGCGACCCGTGGCCTCGCGGGTCGTCGTCCCGCCGAGTGCCGCGTCGAGGCCGGCCTCGGCCGTGCTCCCACAGGCGAGGAGCACGGCGCCGAGGCCGGCGACGAGCACGAGGAGGCCGAGACGGCGCACGTCAGCTGACGTTGATCGACGCGCCGACCGCCGTCGCGGCCGCCACGATGGTGTCGGTCTGGGTCTCCAGCAGCTCGATCGCCGTCAGGATCGAGGCCCGCCCGGGATCGTCGTCACTCACTCCGTCGACGAGATGCCGATCGAACGGTGCGGGGATGGCGCGCACCGCCGAGAGGCTCGCGTCCACCTCGGTCTCGAGCCGGCTCGCGAGCTCGGCATCGGCCGCCGCGACGAGGTCGAGGATGCTCGTTCCGGTCACGCCACCCGGGTAGGACGCGGTCAGCACCATCTCGATGCCCCGAGCGTTGCCCACGATGTCGGCGGTCGTATTGTCCGAGAAACAGGAGTGTTCGTCTTCCTGGCTGCGCTCGCTGTAGGCGACGTTCATTCGCTCCCCGGCGAGCTCGCCCCGGCTCAGCTCACCGATGCCGGTGATGATGTCGGTGAGCGCGTCATCCGCATCACCGGCCACGAAGTCGGCTCGGAAGTTGTCCGCATCGGGCGCCCACGAGTCACGCAGCCACTCGAGATGGCCCACGAGCAGGTCGGTTGCCACGGCGAGATAGGTGCCGCGACGGTCCGCGTTGGGGGCCGACGTGAAGTCCTCGACCGGCCGTGCCCCCGGACCGTCGAGACTCAGGTCCTGACCCCACAGGAGGAACTCGATGGCGTGCCAGCCGGTCGAGATGTTCGTCTCTCCGCCCTGCTCGTTGAGCGAGAGGAGGAGCTCCGCATCGATCACCGGGAACCCCTCGGCGTCGTTGATGATGCCGGCATCGGGCGCGCCCTCGACATAGTCGACGTAGGACTCGTCCATCGGCCAGGCGTTGATCAGACCCTCGGGCCCGTCCTCGGGATTGTCGATCGGGCCGTCGTAGAAGCGGAACGCCTCGGTCGGGCCGTAGTCGTCGCGGGCGTCGAGCCAGGCGTCCTTCGCCGCCTGAAGCGTGCTCGCCGTCGGGTCGGCGAGGAAGGCGTCGATGGCGGTGTCCATCACGGTGGCGGAATCGACGCTGGCGCCGTAGGCCGCGTGGACCCCTTCGGCGTAGGTGGCCACCGCCTCGGACTTGTCCGCCGCGGAGGGTCCGTCGTCCTCGTCGGATCCGCAGCCTGCGGCGAGAAGTGAGATGGTCAGCGCGGCGACGCCGACCCGGTGGGTGACAGATGGGAAGATTGACATGGGCGAGGATGTTAAGCATGCCTAATATCATCCGACAACCTGGCCCAAGATATTTTCAGCGACGTGGTCCGGTCTACGTGACCGCGGCACGGTCGGCCGGATAGTCGGCCGCCAGACCGTTCTCGATCACGCGGGCCAACCGCTCGACCGCGGTGTGCGCGTCCAGATGCGACGTCGTCAATGGCGAGAGCCCGAGTCGGATGTTGTCCGGGGCACGGAAGTCCGGGATGACGCGGCCGATGTCGATGAGGGCCTGGCAGATCTGCCAGGCATCGTCGTGGGCGAGAGCGGCGTGGGCGCCGCGTCGGTCCGCGTCCCTCGGCGAAACCCAGCGAACGCCGAGCGGGGCGAGACGCGCGTCGGCGAGCGTCTCCACCTGCGCCACCAGCGCCCGCCCCTTGGCCGCGATCGCCGCCATGCCGGCCTCGGCGACCAGGCCGATTCCGGCCTCGGCACCGACCAGCGACAGGACGGGAGCGGTTCCCGTCTGGAAGCGAACGATGCCGGGTGCCGGCTCGTGGGCGAGTCCGAACTCGAAAGGCTCGGCGTCGCCCCACCATCCGGCGATCGGGTTGCGAAGCTGATCCTGGAGGTCGCGGCGCACATAGAGGAACGCGGGCGAACCCGGGCCGCCGTTGAGGAACTTGTAGGTGCATCCGACCGCCAGGTCCGCGTTGGCCGTCGCCAGGTCCACCGTGACAGCCCCGACCGCATGGCTCAGATCCCAGAGCACGAGCGCCCCGACCGCGTGGGCGGCGTCGGTGAGCCGTTCGATGTCGTAGGTGTAGCCGGACTTGAACACGGTCGCCGAGAGCGAGAGCAGCGCCACGTCTTCGTCCAGTGCATCGACGATCTCGTCGACGGGGCCATGGACGCCATCCGACCGCACGACATGCAGCTGCGCACCGGCGCCGTTCGCGACCGATCGCAGCACATGGACATCGGAAGGGAAGTTCAGGTCATCGGTGACGATTCGGGTTCGACCCGCCCGGTGCGCCATCGCCGCGGCGGCGAGCTTGTGCAGGTTCACCGTCGTGGAGTCGGCCACGATCACCTCGTCCGCGGCAGCACCGACGAGCGGAGCGATGCAGGCACCGACCTCACCCGCCAACGACCACCAGCGTTCGTTCCACGAGCGGATCAGCCGGCTCCCCCACTCGTGACCGACGGCGGTCGCGACGGCGTCGGCAGCGGCATGGGACAGCCGACCGAGGGAGTTCCCGTCCAGATAGATCGTCGACGGGTCGTCATCGACGAACCGGTCGCGAAACGACCCCAACGGGTCGGCGGCATCGGCGGCGACCGCCTCGTCGTAGCCCGCGGCGGATGGGAACGGGCCCAGGTGGAAGTCGGCGTTCACGGCGCCGACCGTACTCGCCGCCGACGTCTGCAGATCGGTTGACCGTCAGTCCGACGCCGCCGCCACGGGAGTCCGTCCCGTCGGGTCGAGTGCGGCCGAGGTCAGCAGCTGTCCGCGACCCGCCTTCTTCGCCGCGAACAGGGCCGCGTCGGCACGACGAAGGGCTTCGGCCAGCTCGACGGCGCGGGATGTCACGATCGCAGCGCCGCCGCTGGCGCCGATGTCGATCTTCTGCCCGTCGACGGTGACGGATTCGTTCAGGCGTGAGACCAGACGCTCGGCGACGGCGAGGATCTCGTTCTCGTCCCGCGGACCCGAGATCAGGGCGACGAACTCGTCGCCACCCATCCGCGCCACGGTGTCACCGGCGCGCACCGACTCCTTGATGCGCTTCGCCACGATCCGCAGCACCTCGTCGCCGACATGGTGTCCGAACGAGTCGTTGATCGGCTTGAAGTGATCGAGATCGATGTAGACGACGCCGAGCGGCCGCGTCCGTCCCGGCCGCATCGCCTTGTAGGCGTCCCGGAGTTGGCTCCGGTTGGCGGCGCCCGTCAACTCGTCGTGCCCTGCCGCGACGCGCAACTGCTCGAGCTCGCGTCGACGCGCGACCCGCTCCGCGACGAGCAGGCCGCCGAGCGACGTCGACGCGATCACGAACGCAGCGGCGTAGGCGAACACGGCGCCCCGGTCGGTCACGAAGTCGGTGTCGCTCGCGCGCCGTTCGATTCCCATCGTCATCGTGACGACGATCTCGCTGAGCTGATCGAGCGTGTCGATGTCGGCACCCGGCTCGTCGAGCGTCAGCTCGACCTCCGGATCGAAGAGCGCCGCACTCTGCGAGGTGGCGACGTCATCGAGCCGGCGTTCGAACACGTCGATCAGGTCAGCCGGCACGTCACCGTCGGTCGCCATGGCAATCGCAACGTGCGGCATCAACGCGGCAGCCTCGACCCGCAGCGCAACCACGGAGGTCGTCCCCACATCCGGGAACGTGACCCCTGGTGCGTCTCCGATCGCCGCCGTCGCCTCGGCCCGCAGCCGCGAGCTCAAGTCGATGGCGACCTCGGGATCGAGGGCGAACCGTTCGGCATCGACGTGGCTCTGCGCCTCGTCGAGCAGGGCCTGGAGGCGGGATCGGATCCCAGCGTCGATCGTGGCAGTCGCCAGACGCTGCTCAGCCAGCTCCCGCTCGTCGTCGATGTCCTCGGCGATCTCGTCGATCGGATCCTCGTCGCGGAGCTCCGGCGCGAGGTTCAGCACGGACGTAGCGAGCTCGTCCACATGGCGCGCGAGGGCCAGCCGGTCGACGAGTTCGTCACCGGCTTCGGCCTGATCACGGGCGGTGAGTTCTGCACTGACGGACGCGACCACACCGACCGCGGCGATGACCGCGGCGAGCACGACGCCGGCGATCACGGGGCGATGGATCAGCGAATCCATCCGTTCCCGTCGACTGCCGAGACCGAGAGTTCAGCGGACGCGTGAAACTAAACGCCGTTCACGGCACATCGTTCAGGCCGAGGGAGCCACGGCGGCGTCGAGCAACTCGATGAGCCGGACGAGATGGGCACGCTCCGTGCCTTCGACACCGATGGAGACCCGCGCCATCCAGCGGTCATCGAGCACGGAAGGGCTCAGGAACGCCTCACCCGAGGTGTTGATCGTGCGCACCCAGTCGAGGGTGTGTGTGTCGAGCGCCTCACCGCGGTCCGGCGCGACGAGGTCATCGGGTCGATGCCGGAGGCACACGGTCTGCAGGCGCACGGGCGCGACGACCTCCCAACCCGGGCGAGCTGCGATCTGGTCGGCGAACCAGGAGGCGTTTTCGAGATCCCTCCGCAGTCGCGCCCGGATCGCGTCGATGCCATCGATGCGGAGCTGATACCAGAGCTTGAGCGAGCGGAAACGACGCCCCAACGGGATGCCCCAGTCCCGGTACTGCGTGGCCTCCCCGCCGGCGGTCGAACGGAGATAGCTCGGGTTCGTCGACATCACCCGGATGAGGTGGTCCGGATCTCGCACGTACATGAGGGAACAGTCGAGGATCGTCCCGAACCACTTGTGGGGGTTCCACGCGATCGAGTCCGCGCCTTCGATGCCGGCGAACAGGGCACGCTGCTCCGGAAGCACCATCGCGGCGCCGGCCATCGCCGCATCGGCATGCACCCAGACACCATGGTTCGCCGCGATCTGCACGATTTCACCGATCGGGTCGAATGCCGTCGTGCCCGTCGAACCGAGCGAGGCCACGATCGCCATCGGATTGTGCCCGGCGTCGACGTCCGCGGCGATGAGCGCACGCAGGTGATCCGGCTCCATGTCGCGGGTGTACCGGTCGATGTCCACGAGGCGGATGTGGTCCGCTCCGACACCGGCGAGCAGCGCCGCCTTGCGGACCGAGGAGTGCGCCTCGGTCGTCGTGTAGACGCACAACGGAGCCGACTCGCCGACGAGCCCGGCCGACGTCTGCGCGTGGTCGGTCGCTCGCTCACGGGCGGCCAGCATCGCCACGAGACAGGTCGTGGACGCCGTGTCCTGGATGACGCCCTTCCACTCCGCCGGCAGGCCGGTGAGTTGGCGCAGCCAGTCGACGACCACCTCCTCGACTTCGGTCAGGGCGGGCGACGACTCCCAGGAGATACCGAGCGACGAGAGGCCGGAGGACGCGATGTCACCGAGAATCGACGACAGCGACGCATTCGCGGGAAACCAGCCGTAGTGCATCGGATGCTGCACCTCGAGTACACCCGGGGCGACGATCGAGTCGAGATCGGCCAGCACCGCGGCGGCCGACTCCGGTTCGGTGGGCGGTTCCGCCGGGAGGGCGGCGATCAGATCGCCCGGTTCGAGCTCGGGCCGGACCCGGCGCTGCTCGACCGTGGCCCGGCGATCGGCGATCCAGTCGATCAGTTCGTGGCCGGCGGCGCGGAATTCCTCAGGCGTCACGCGGTGACGCTACTCACCGTCGCGCTCGATGGACCCGCCATAGCCGTCGGTGCCCGACGCGCCTGCGGCCGAGCCGAGTCGTTCGAGCGGCGTGGTGTTGGTGGACGGCGAGGGGGTGAACTCGACCGGCATCGACTTCACGCCACCGATGAAGTTGGAACGCAGGTACTCGACGTTGCCGGCGAGTCGGATGTCCGGCAAGCGCGTGGCGATGCCCTTGAACATCAGGGCGATCTCCATCTTCGCCAGGTTCGAACCGAGGCAGAAGTGGGGACCGCCACCACCGAAGCCGACATGGTCGTTGGGGCTGCGGGTGACGTCGAACGTCCACGGATCGTCGAACGCCAGCGGGTCGCGGTTCGCCGCGATGTGCCACATGACGACCTTGTCGCCTTCCTTCATCTTGACGCCGTTGAGCTCGTAGTCCTGCATGCACTGGCGTCGGAAGTAGAGCACCGGGGTGGCCCACCGCACGACCTCGTCGACCATCGTGTCCTCGTACTTGTCAGGGTCGCTCCGGTACAGCTCCCACTGGTCGGGGAACTCGAAGAACCCGTGCATGCCGCGGGTGATGGAGTTGCGGGTGGTCTCGTTGCCCGCCACGCACAGCAGCAGGAAGAACATGTCGAACTCGGTCTCGTCGAGCTGCTCACCCTCGACGTTGGCCGAGAGCAACGTGGTGATGATGTCGTCGGCCGGCTTGTCACGCCGTTCGGTCTGGAGTGCGTTGGCGTAGGCGAACAGCTGGCCGAATGCCGAGGTGACGTCCTCCTCGCTCTTGGCGAAGTCGGGATCGTCGGCCCCGATCATCGAGTTCGTCCAGTCGAAGATCTTCGAGCGATCCTCGAGCGGGATGCCGACCATCTCGGCGATGGCCTGGAGCGGGAGCTCGGCCGAGAGCTCGGTGACGAACTCGGCGGTTCCCCGCTCACTCACCCGGTCGATGATCATCTGGGTGCGGTTGTGGAGATAGTCCTCGAGGAGGTTGATCATCCGCGGAGTGAATCCGCGGCTGACGATTCGGCGATAGCGGGTGTGCTTCGGTGGATCCATCGACAGCATCAGCGAGTCGTTCTGGAACTCGTCGATGTCGTCACCGCGGGAGCGTTCCTGCATCTGCGTGCCGCCCGCGTTGGACGAGAAGATCTCGGCTTGGCGGTTGACCTCCTTCAGATGGTCGCGCCGGGTGATGGCCCAGTAGCCCGGGCCGGTGTCACCCTCGTCGATCCAGTGGATGCCCGGGTCGGTGTCGCGGATCTTCGCGAGCATCGCGTGATGTTCCTGACGCTGGAACGCATCCATGTCCCAGAGATCGACATCCTCAAAAGTGGTCATGGGACTCGCTCCTCACCCCGCGCCGGGGAAACCTTCCGTGGAAGCGAAACCCTAGGACGCGACGGGAGGTCGGGCGAGTCAGCCCGCCACGGCGACCTGCGGATCCGGCCCGATGTAGCGGGCACTCGGGCGCACGATCTTGCCGACACCATGCTGCTCGATCACATGGGCCGACCACCCGATCGAGCGACTCACGGAGAACGTCGGCGTGAACATCGCCCGGGGCAGACCGGCCAGCTCGAGCACGACCGCCGCCCAGAACTCGACGTTCGTCACGATCCGCTGGCCAGGCTTCCACTCGGCGAGCACGGCGAGGATCTCACGCTCGATGCCGGCCGCCCGTTCGACCAGATCGCCGCCGAGCCGCTCCGCCGCCTCGCGCAACACCACACCACGCGGGTCCTCGGCGCGGTACACGGCGTGGCCGAAACCCATGATCTTCTCGCCGGTGTCGAGCTGATGACGGACCCAGTCCGCGGCCCGATCCGGCGTCTCGATCTCGTCGATCATCGCGATGCAACGACTCGGCGCGCCGCCGTGGAGCGGGCCGGTGAGCGCGCCGACCGCGGCGACGAGCGAGCCGGCCATGTCCGCGCCGGTGCTCGCGACGACGCGACCGGTGAAGGTCGACGCGTTGAAGCCATGGTCGACAGTGGCGACGAGATACTGCTCGACCGCCCGGGCCGCCGCGGGATCCGGCATCGAGTCGGTGGCCATCCGCAGGTAGTCCGCCGCATGACCGAGCTCGGGGTCGGGCGCAACCGGCTGCTCACCGAGCCGAACCCGATGGTGCCGAGCGAGGATCGTCGGCACGACCGCGGCGAGGCGAAGCGCATCGTCATCGATCTGCTCGTCCGTGCGATCGAGCATCGACCCGCGGGCTTCGTGGTCGCCGAGCGCCAGCAGACCGACCCGCAACGTCACCATGGGATCCGCCACACGGGCCGCGGTCTCGTCGACGAGTTCCGCCACCGAGACGGGCAGACCGCGGTACCGGCCGCCGTCGATCGCGTCGACGGTCGGGGGAAGCTCCCCGCGCAGCTGGAGCGTCCAGACGTCCTCCAGCGTGTGGGTGCGGGCGAGCTCGGCCGCGTCGTAGTGGCGGTAATGGAAGAAGCCTTCCTGGCCGCGGACGTCGCCGAGCACGGTGTCGGCGACGGCCAGACCCTTGAGACCGGGCGGGGCGATGAGTGCATCGGGCGTGTCGTTGTCAGTCATGTCTCCAACCTGCGCCATGGCGGGTACATTGACAACATTGATCCCATCAACATTGATTGAATCAATGTACGGAAAGGAAGTGAGAGCAGCACGTCATGAGCACATCGGACGACGAACGCATCAGCGCCGCCGAAGCCGCGTCGCGGCTCGGTGTGAAACGAGAAACGATCTACGCCTACGTGAGTCGTGGTCTCCTGCACTCGAAGCGACACATCGACGGGAAGTCGTCCACCTTCGACCCGGCCGAGATCGACCGGTTCCGGCGGCGCAAGGCGGACGATCGCCCCGGTCGACTCGAGGTCCCGGTGGCATCGGGGATCACGGAGGTCCTCGACGGTTCGGTCCGCTTCCGGGGCCACACGATCGGTGACCTCGTCGACGCCGGCCACAGCTATGAATCGGTCGCCGAGTTGCTGTGGACGTCGACCCTCACCGAGCCCGAACCGTGGACGCCGTCGACGTCCGTCGCCCGCGCGGTGCGCAAGGCGGGCGCGGCGCTGCCGGCCCACGCGACGCCCACCGACCGGATGATGGCGGGTGTCGTCGCTGCCGGTGCCGTCGACCCGTTCCGCGACGACCGGTCCGTCGCCGGCGCGACCGCGACGGCCCGCCAGCTGATCCGCGCGATCGTCGACTCGTTGCCGACCGACCACGACGTTGCGACGGATCGCATCGCCCACCGCCTGTGGGTGCGTCTCA